>JBGPAT010000021.1:0-17235 GCA_041480885.1 Anaerolineae bacterium | reverse complement strand
CGTCCAGCGACGCCAGAGCCAGCCCGCTCCCCAACCCGCCAACAGACTCAGCAACGCCAACAACAGGACTCCGCCAATACCGTTTGCTACTGCAAAGTCGGCGGAGCCTGGCAAGCCAATCGCGAGGTAGTTGTAGCACAGCAATCCCCCACCCAGCGCGCACAATGCCCAGCGGATCCCCCATCGCTGACCCGCCAATCGCGTCCCCGCAAAGCCCACGAGCACCGACCCGCAGAGCAAGAGGAGTACGGTGAGAAGCCAGGCCGAGAATCGAAGCGTGCCTTGCTGCGTTACGAATTCGTTTTCGGCCGGCTGCGCGGTATGCTGCGCCTCGGCTTGGGTTTGCGGCGTCAGCGCTGGGACGATGACCGTCACAGCAGCTGGCTGGCCGCCGCTGGACACATCGAGTTGCAGCACCTCGGATACTCGTGCAGGTTCACTTGTCGCGCGTATCTGCAGCAGCCCGGGTTTGTCGAGACCAAATGAAACGCGTGCCACACCTCCGGCCGTATTTGCGTCGGCTTGCTGCAGTATGCCACCACCCTCGCCGGTAAGACTCATCGAGAAGTGCACCACCGTAGCGTCTGGCACGGGCTGCCCGTTGTGGTCCTTGATTACGCCGGTCCGGATCGCAATCGTGTCTCCGATCTTGAACAGCGGAACAGGCGTGGCTTGCGGGGTCGCTTCGTTGGTTGCCGGCGTCGGCGCGGGCAGATCGAGATTCAGCGCAATGATTTGGTTCGGATCCGGCGCGGTCATAGATATCAGGTCGTATCCCACGCCGGGCACCGAAACTGGCGACGCTCCTGTCGGGGTCAGCTCCTGAAACAGCACGCGCGCCGCGACATCCACGAAAGGTGGCTGCTTGCTGTACATCGCGTAGTAGGCGGTGAGCCTCGAGATGTCGGTCGCGTCCAGATAGTAGGGTGCCCCGAATGCAAAAAGAATGACCCGTTTTTCGCGCAGCAGGTCCTGCTGTTCAGCAAGGAAATTGCTCACTAACTGCGCCTGGCCGGCGTTCCCGCCAGCCAAGCAGAACACGATCCATGCCGCAGACGCCAGCGAGTCGTGCAGGTACTGCGGGCTCTTCCCGCCGAGGTAGTTGGCCGCATCCTCAAAGGAAAAAGAAGACAACCTGAACGACGAGGTTTGGTTTCCGCTCTCGGGTCCGTACAGGCCCACGATCGCGTTTTGCAGTGCGCTTACACCCAGACTCGCTTCGGGCGGGCATGTGCTGCATTGTTGCACGATGCTCGTGTCGGTGAAGAATAGGATCCGGTCACGGACCTTCGGCGGCGTCTGAAGCAGTGTCGCCAGGTCCTGCGCTCCCGGACTGAGCAGCGTGGCTGCGCTTCGGGCCACATCGAATGTCACCTGCTGCGATTCACCGAGCCCGCTGAGATCCGCCTGCGGCCGTTGCACATCCCAGATACCGAACGTTCCGTATAGACGATACTTGAGCGTGAGGATGCGCAGGACTGAAGAGTCGACTCGTTGGGTGAAAGCCGGGTCTTCCCGGTATTTTTGCGCAAAGAAGCTCAGAATCCCGAGGATCGTCGAATAGTTGTCAGACGCATCACTTGCGACAATGTTCCCGAGGTACAGTAGATCGTTTCCTGCCACAAACGCGTCCCGCGCCACAGTGACAGCCGGGAAATCGCTTCCCGTGGTATAGAACTGCCGCACGGCCTTCGTGCCTAGGTCATCGCTCACGATCACGCCCCCCGCATCCCGCCAGGCGGCAAACTCGGGCAGCCCCAGGATCGTGGCCAGCGCCTGTGCATCGAAGCTCACCGGTTTTGTGGTAGTCCGGATGTTTCCCTGGAAACCCTGATAGCGGACGTGAGACAGCAGTAGCCCGTCTGCGGTGGCCTCCGCGGGCGCTGTCTGTCGTGTCACCGCCATGAATGGCGCCAGCTCGATCTGCTTCAATTCGTCGAGGCTCTTGCGGATCGTCGCGACCTCTAGCTGAGTCGAACGGTCGGCGCTCCCGCGTCCGGGAAAATGCTTGGGCACCACGAGAAGTCGGTTCGCCGATCCTGCATGGAGTCCACTGATGTAAGCGCTGCCTAACACGCTGACCCAGAACGGATCGCCGCCGAAGACACTCGCCCCGAGATCGTTATTCGGCGTTGCACTTGGATTCTCGAGCACATCCAGCGATGGTCCGAAATACATGTTGACGCCCAGCGCCGACAGCTCGCGTCCCATCACCTCGCCGACCTTTTGTGCCAGGTCTGTATTCCACGTCGCGCCGATCGCCAGCTCTGAGGGTAGCGGCGTGAGACCGGAAAGAATCTGGTCGCTGGGCGGTCCGTCGCCATCCTGTGTAGCCGCAATGAACAGAGGGACGTAGGAGTGAGGGGCCGGCTGCTGCGTCGTTAGGTCGATCTGGGACTTCGACGCGCTGTCCCACTCAAGTTGCTGCAGCTCGCGTGTCAATTGAAATGCCGCTGTCACCGTGTTGGGAACCGCGACAAAATTGTCGTTGGCCGCCAGCAGCACCACGCCTCCAACATGCTGGTTCACGATGAGATCGTAAATCTGACTCTTGTCGCCCGTATCAGTGCCCGCGAAACTCACCAGGAAGAGCTGACCGACACGCTCCTCCGGCGACATCTTCTCAAACAGTTGCCTCACGTCCTGCGGCACCGCGGCTTGCGCTTTGGCGCTGCGACCGGGGGCGCCCAGGATGAGGCTAAGCAGGATCACGACCAGGGCAAGCCGCTTCAGTCTCAAAGCCGCCCCGCACGTTGCATCACGATCTTTTCGTGGACTTCCGGCTCGATGTTGCCGCCCGTTAGGATCACCAAGCAGGGGTACGTCCTCACCCGTCCCTCCAGTACTGCAGCCAGGGCCACCGCTGCAGAACCTTCAATCTTCTCTTGATAGGCAGTCCACGCAAACGCGATGGCGCGGGCGATGGACTCCTCCGATACAACCAGTAGGTCATCCACGTATTGTTGCATCATCGGAATCGTGATGGAATCTGCCTCCACGGCGCCGCTTAGGCCATCGGCAAGCGTCGGGTTGTCTGCAACTCCTTGTTGAGTGTGCCGGTGATAGAGGTTGTATGTGAAGGCTGAGGCCTCAGGCTGGACGCCAATGAGCCGAGGTCTCGACCGCAGCCGGTTGATCACCGCGCCGCAGCCGGAGATCAATCCGCCGCCTCCAGTGGGGACAACCCAATTTGCGATTTCAGGCAGCGCTCTGGGGGTGCCTGTACCTGCCAGACCACCTGAATCGACAGAAAGCTGCTGCAAGATTTCCATCGCCACTGTGCCTTGTCCCGCGATCACCTGACCATCGTTGTAGGGAGAGATGAATGTCCTATTCTGCTTGCCCGCGTATTCCCGGCCGGCGGACTCAGCCTCGCTGTAGCCTCCCTGAACGAGCCGGATCTGTGCTCCGAGCTTCCGCATCGCTTCGATCTTGCTTGGCACGGCATGCGCCGGCACGAACACTTCGACGGCCGCACCGGTTAGCCGCGCCGCCAAAGCCACCCCCTGCCCATGATTACCAGCAGAAGCCGCCACCAGGCCGGCCTTGAGTTCCCACTCCTCAAGCGACAAGACCTTGTTGAGCGCGCCACGCGCCTTGAACGATCCCGTAACCTGATGGTTTTCCCATTTGAGATATAGCCCTCGTTCATCATCGCGGGTGAGTGGCGTTTCCAGGATGTGCGGCCCGATCCGCTGTTGGGCGCCCTCAAACCACTCGAAAGGGATCACGCACGCCTCCCGATTGTCTCGAGCGCCAGCCGCGGATCATCCGTGAAGATTCCGTCTACGCCCCACTTCAGCAACCGCCGCAGGTCTTCCACCGCGTTGACAGTCCTGACGTGCACGCGGCGTTTCAGCCAGTGGACCCGCTGCACCTGTCTCAAGCTGACGTCCGACACTTCGGGGTGCAGGGCCACGTAGTCACTCAGGGTAAAGCCAAAGCTGCGTGCCCAGAGTCCCGGCCATCCTTTCACAGCCAGCAGCCCCCGCGGTACATCCGGCAGAATGCGCGCCGCCTGCATCAAATTGCTGGTCATGAACGAGGAAAACATGATGCTGCGTTGCAGCGAATGTTTCTTGATCAACTCGCAGACTCTCGTCACCAGCGAATCATGAGGCGTTGTGTAGTTGGTCAGCTCCACATTGATGAATAGCTTCTTGCCGAAGGCTTCGAAGACCTCGCTGAGCAGGGGAATTCTTTCGCCCCGGAATCCATCCGAGAAGCGACTCCCAGCGTCGAGTACCTTCAGTTCCGACAATGGCTGCTGAGCTACCCGCCCCACACCGTTGGTAGTGCGCTCAAGTGTGGGGTCGTGGATCACGACCACCTCGCCATCCCGAGTCAAGTGTGCGTCTAGCTCGATTGCCCCTGCGCCCTCGGCCGCCGCCAATGTAAACGCTGACATCGTATTCTCGGGCGCACTCGCCGAGCATCCGCGGTGAGCAAAGATGACGGGACGCGGCAAATTCCAAAGCATGTGCTCATTATACAATACCCATTCTCACGACTTCAGAGCGCCGCCGAGGACGCCTCCTCGACCTGAAATGCACAGAGCGCAGCGTCCGCAATCCCGCACGCGCCCGACCCCGCAGTTAGCTCGTTTCGCGCGCTCGTCCAAGGAATGAGCGCGCCGCAGTACTCAAACGGCTCCTTCTGGTTGGCAACAGTGCCTGGGCAGCCTCTCCAAACTCGACTCTGAGCCGGCGCTTTCCGTACGCACTGTTCTACCTTAATGGGTGGAACAAGGGTGCGAGTTCCCTATGGGCAGCTTATGAAAGGGATTCTGGCGCGAAATCCCCCGGCACCTCGCTCTATCGATCCGCAACCCATCAAAAGAATCGGGTGCGACGGACTCAACGATCTCCTGGTCGACCTACCCCCAAGGAGACTGATCGAGTAGATGAGTAGGGATTGCGGATCACACCCTCAGCACAACCCTGGCTGTTGCCCTCGATGCCGCGCTGGAGACCAATTCAGCCACCACGACAACCGCCGGAGCCAAGTCCCGCAAACAAGAAAGCTAGCTCGTATATTGTAGATAGCCAGGGGAAAACCAGTTGTTCCGGAGGAAACTGCCTCCCGTCAACCCCTCGATACTTGACACAAGCTTCCCAGACTGGATAGTGAGAAGATCGCGATTTGAATGAAGCATTTCCAATATCACGTAGCTTCAGATGGAACTCACATGCATTTAGCTTCCACCGATCGTCGCTCGGATAACCTTATATCCTTCCTTGTCGAAAGCCGAGGCGACCGTATCCTGGAGCTGCTTCCCAGGAGTCAATGCCACCATATAGCCTCCCCTGCCGCCTCCCGTGACCTTCGCCCCCCAAGCCCCTTTCTCGAGAGCCAGCTTGCACAAGTAGTCCAGTGTCTCGTGGGAAAACTGCATGTCGATCAGAAGCTGGTGATTGTTCGTCATGATTTTTCCCACAGTTCTCAGATCACCGGCCTCCAGTGCCTTCTTCATGTCATGGGCCTGGGAGGTGATGGTCTTGAGGCGCGATGCGAAGAGTTGCGGATCATCCTTCTTTTGCTTGTCGGAGAACTCATCCAACAGCGCCGTGTTCGCCGTGATGCCGCTGTTGGCCAAGACGATCTCAAAAGGCTTCGGAGTTGAGATCTTTTCGAAATGCTGTTGACCCTCTACCAGCTGGAACAGAAGAAGCCCGCCATAGGTTGACGCGGTATTATCAACTCCACTGGCAACCCCATGATAAGGAAATTCGCCCTGCCAGGCTACCCGGTTAATCTCCTCAATCGAATAGTTCAAATTGAATTCTGCGTTTAATGCCCGCGCAAGCGAAACGCAACTGGCAGCGCTGGCGCCCACCCCGCTTCCAGCCAATAATGTTCCCCCATAGGTAATCTTGATCGGCTGTTTTTTGATGTCAATGTTCATCACTTCGAGAATTCTGTCAATTGAGCGCTCCTGCTGTTCCTTTTTCTTTTCCTTGTACCCCGGAACCTCGATCCGGTTGTCTTCCAGGATCCATCCTTCGCCAGGGATCCTTTCCACCGTTGCCACCGTTTCGAAGGAAATCGCCGAGACAATTGCAGGAACTTCCGCCAGAACAAATTGATCGCCAATCAGGATTGTTTTTCCAAACCCCGTTCCTCTAGCCATTCAAATCTCCTTGGATGATTTCTTCCATTTCATCGATTAGTCTTTCTTCGTTTCCAATAGCCACCGTGGTGGCAGCCGTCAGGCTGTGGCATGCATCAGAGAATCCTCCGAGTCTGGTCGTCGCTTCGGGGAGGAACACATTGAGTCCCATTGCTCTTGCCGCCCGGATCTCCCCCTCCAGATACGGAGCAGCCCTCATGGAAATCTTCACTTCGTTAAACGTGATGGCGCCGAATCCCGGGATTTCATTGGGGATGATCTGAAACCCTGCGATGTATTTGTGGGGATCGATGAGGTTCGTGTCCTTTATGGCATCGCAGAACGCCCCAATCATCTTTACCCCCATCGGAAAAAAGCGCCTCTCGACGTGAAACCATTGGATGTGAGGTGCTTGTTTCAATTCGCCTGATTTGAGCCTTGCGATCTCTTGGCCAAACGCCTTGGTTCTGATCACCTTCAATTCTTCCACCATCCGGTCCGACTCTGGCGAGAAGCCTTCAAGACAAACGCCTACCCCCATCTCCGGTCCTTGTTGGTAATAGCCTGCTCCCCCTAAGATATCAAGATAGTCCCCTAGTTCAGCAACGGGCATTTGACCCTTTGGACTTGTCAAGAGGTACTGCTCCCCGGTTTCGTGCTTCCTGATCTCGATTTGTCCCTGTCGCACCGCTTGCAGAGCGACTTCGCGGTTCTGGCTCACCAGTCGGCCATCTACAAAAAAACCGTCTCCAACCGCTCCTACGGCTGCGATTTGAGCCATGTCACGATTGACTGAATCCAGAGTCAGCGCAAAGAGATAACACGTTGTCGAAGCGGAAATATCTCGATCCCCTTTCAATCCGTAGAGGTCAGGGTCAAGATTGTGAACTCTCGGATCGGTCGAGGCTTCCGCGACATGGTGATCCAGAATCAGCGTCAGATTTCTTCCCTTGTTCAATTCGGAAAGCATGGGCGCGATTCTGCCTGCGAAATCGGCAAAGATCAGAATCCTCCCCTCCTGTTCATAAACCTTGTTTAGCACAGCAGGGTATGGCTTTTCCAAACAGAAGCGCTGGACCTTGTATCCTTGCCTTTCCAAGGCGCGGGTTAGTATGGCACCTGAAGAAAGCCCATCAGAATCATTGTGATGAAAGACCTGAACACTCTTTTCGGGCCACTGCCTGACTTCCCGAATAGCTTGTCGCATTGCGTCAATTAGGCTATCCAGCATGGCTCTCCTCGCATGCACGAGTCCTTGGCTCGCCAAGTTTATCACAAGAGAATCCCGAGAGAGTCGTGATCGAAATCTAGGCAATTCAAATGGCATTGTGTTTGGGCATGGGCATGCGCCGAGCATGGAATCAGATATGAATGGGCAGGGGCGCCCGAACCTCAATTTTCAGTTGGAAAGGGCTTCGGAAGGAACTGGCTTGACAAATCCAGGGGATCAGGGGAAAGATTCGTGCCTATGAGCGAAGTGCGCATGTGCTATCGACCTGTCTCGACGATTCTCAATGAGAAATCGCTCGGAGAATGCCTTCATCGAATCGTGCAACTGGTACAATCTCCGGTGGCAGGCCAATCTTCATCGTTGCCCGGGAACTGCGAGCATTTTCTGCAGGTCGGCGGGCAATAACGCAAGATATTGCACAGTCTTGAGATGGGTTATCAAGATGAACAGCATTGAGAAATTGAGCACTGTTCGTGGCTTCCTGCTGGATATGGATGGCACTTTCTACCTGAGTGATCGGCTGCTCGAGGGCGCGCTGCGCTTTATTGATCTGTTGCGTGCGCAAGAGAAAGAGTTTCTCTTCCTCACAAACAATTCTTCTAAGAATCGTCGTCAGTATGCGGATAAGATTAGTC
This sequence comes from Anaerolineae bacterium, assembly GCA_041480885.1. Lineage (GTDB taxonomy): Bacteria > Chloroflexota > Anaerolineae > Anaerolineales > Villigracilaceae > Fen-1038. The sequence goes on along the minus strand of JBGPAT010000021.1, from coordinate 9,260 downwards.
GCCTTGGCCTTCCCCTCGCGGAAGAATCCGTGCTGACATCGGGTGAGGCTACCGCCATCTATTTGAAAGAACAGCGTCCCGGAGCCGATCTTTTCTTGGTGGGCACCCCATCTCTCGAAGAGGAGTTCCGTCAGCACGGCTTTCAGCTTGTGCAGCGGGATCCGCAGTTTCTGGTGCTTGGCTTCGACACGACCCTAACCTATCAGAAGCTGTGGGCGTTATGCGATTTTGTGCGGGCGGGTGTTCCCTATATAGCTACTCATCCTGACTTCAACTGTCCCACTGAAAAGGGCTTTATGCCGGATGTTGGCGCAATGATAGCCTTCGTCAATGCCGCAACGGGCAGGCAGCCCGACTTGGTGGTGGGCAAGCCTAATCGTCTCATCGTGGATGCCGCGGCCGCCAAGATGCACCTGCAGGTTAGCCAGTTGGCCATGATCGGCGATCGGTTGTACACGGATATTGCGCTCGGTCAGGCAAGCGGCATCGCCACCGTTCTGGTCCTAAGCGGCGAAACGAAAATTGAGGATTTGAAAGACTCCGCTTTTCAACCGGATTACACATTTCAAAGCTTGGCCGGTGTGGCTGATTGGCTAGAAGACAACTGCTAGCTGATGGCTTCCCAGACACATGCGATCGTGAGCCGCGCCTGTTGGGGCGCCACAGTATAATCACCCCGTCATGAAGCTATCCGTCGTCATTCCGGTCTACAATGAGGTCGAGAACATTCAGGAGATCCTGAAACGCGTGCGCGCGACCCGCCTCGCCTCCGAGATCGTGGTGGTCGATGACGGCTCGCATGATGGTAGCCGCGATCTCCTCAGTCACTTGGACGGGAAGGGCCTCGTTCGCGTTATATTGCATGCGAAGAACCGGGGCAAGGGTGCCGCAGTTCGCACGGGCATCCAGGCCGCCAAGGGCGATGTGATCCTCATTCAGGATGCCGACCTCGAATACAACCCTCATGATTACCCGGCATTGCTCCAGCCCCTCAAGGATGGCATCGCTGAGGTCGTATATGGCTCTCGGTTTCTCGGCGGACCCCGTCGCGCAGTCATGTTCTGGCACATGATCGCAAACCAGCTGCTCACATTCATGACCAACATACTGTACAACACTATCTTGAGTGACATGGAGACTGGATACAAAGTGTTCCGTCGCGAGGTCACGGCTGGCATGACCTTGCGCTCCAGCCGCTTTGACTTCGAGCCTGAATTCACGGCCAAGGTACTCAAGCGCAAATACCACATTTATGAGGTACCGATCTCATTCAACCCGCGCGATTATTCAGAAGGCAAGAAGATCAAATTGCCGGACGCATTCATTGCCGTGTGGACCCTGCTGAAGTACAAATTTGTGGACTAGGAATCTCGCGCTCGAGTCGCCAAGGCGAGGGTCAACGGAACACGGAGCTGCGTTGCAGCTCCGTGTGTTATGGTCGCCGGCGTTGTGCCCGGCCTCAGGCGAGTGTGGCCTCTCGCCTACGGCTTCACGAGCGCTTTCTCTCCGGCCTCTAGCACCACGTCTTCTCCATTGGCTTGCCTCTGCAGAGTATCCAATGTCACCGGCACCTTGACCGTCGGCACGACACCCTTGCCCTCCAGGTGGATATTTCCCTGAGAGTCAACCGCCCGACCGATCGTTAGCTGACAGTAAATGCCTTCCGGCATGTAGAATGCCTCGACACTGCCGCCCGCGCCCTCCGAAGGATACTGACCCACAATGACGGCTCGGTTGTTGACCGTCATATTATAGGAAAAGAACTCGCAGGCGCTGGCACAAGCCGGTCCGACCAGGACGACCACCGGCCCGCTGTACTGCAGATCGGACGGAGGCGGAATCATGCTTTGCTCGTCTCCGGGATCCATGTAGAACTGGCCGCTGCCCTTGTTGTAGTAGGCACTGTTCCCGACTACCGTCACTTTACTGAAGAAGTATGCGGCCATTTGATCCGCCAACCAGCCGCTACCGCCACTGTTCTGCCGCATGTCCAGGATGACGCCTGGAATCTTGTTGTCGTTGAAGTACCTCATCGCCCGCTCCCAGACCTGGATGGAGAGGACATCGTTGTCCAGGAAGCTATTGATCTTTATGTAGCCGTGCCCGCTGGGCAGAACTCTAAACTCAACCGGCAGGGCGGTCGGTGACTGACCAGCTAGGACTGAGGCTGCTTGGAAACTATCGGATTCGCGGACGACCGGCAGCTGCGCAGTCTGTTGCGCGCCTCCCGGATTGACGAAGGTCACTTCGACTGTGCCCTTGTCCAGCTTGAAGCGCGTCGCGTATCGCAATTGCTGCAATCTCTTGACAATCGGATTGCTGAACGGCGAGGACCACGGCACAACGGCGCTCACCGCGTCGTCGACCGGCTTTCCATCCATGGAGACGATCTCCGCACCCCACTTCATCCCCGCCTTGTCTGCCGGTCCGTCCTTAAGGATGAAGTTGGCAATGGTCTTCCCATCATCGGTTTCTCGTATCCCAAGACCCAATCCGCCTTCGGTGGCAGTCTGAAAGTCCTGCTGCAGGAGCGACTGGTCGAAGCCCACATGCGTGTCGGGGATCGACCAGAAGAAATCACGCATCGCAAGCGCGTACGCATGCGGGTCGTGGCTGTTTTCCGCGGCTTGGAATTCCGGCCGGTACTGTTGAGCCTTGGCATCCCAGTCGATCTTCTTCAGCTCAGTCCAAGCGTACTCTTTCTTGAACTTTTCAACCATCTTGTCGAACGCCGCCGCATAGGAAAGCTTGGAGAAGTCATCCTGCGGCGTCTCACCCTCGTAGAGATCGATCGTCAGCTTCTCCGCGCGGTCAATGCCGAACGGCGTCTTGTCCAGATCGACCATCGACCAGCCCGCCGGCAGGTTCACAATCGGGTCATCATTCGTGAACAGCTTCTTATCCGGTCCAAATCCCGAGGGAAATTGCTGCCTGTCATCTGGCGCGTAGACCAGATATTTACCGCCATAGACTTCCAGATAGCTGTCCCGGTTCGTACTGACCTTCGTCGAGGCGTAGGCCGACGACCATCCGCCGCCACCCTGGTCGCGGCGCTCCAGATACGGATCCCCCCACGTATTCGTCCAGTACGCGATGGCAAATACCATTACCCCCGTGTCTTTCTTCCCGTCGTGATTCACGTCGCGCAGTGTGCCATTTGGCTCCGCCGGCAAGGACAGGCTGTATGTGAACGGAGACGCATAGAAGTCCGAGGTAATCTCACCCAGGACCTGAGACTGCGGCGGAATAAGGAACTTGCGGTCACGGATTACGAAACCTCCCTCATCCTCCAGGATCACTTCCGGCTCGGCCACGCCCGCCGTAAAGAAAGAGTTGGTGTAGGTGACTTTTCCCGTGATCAACTTTGGGCCGCCCTGTATGTTCACCGGCGTAGTCAGACCCTGCGGGCCGCCAAAACTGCACGCCGCTAGCGCGACGCTTAGCGCCGCCATAACCGCTGCAATCGTACGCGAGAGCGATCTCATCGCTGCCTCCATGTGAATTCATGCAAATTAGATCTGCGTGCCTTGCGCCGAATGCAATCTGCCCTTCGCTCGTCGGTCCGAGCGGAGCGAGGCGCGCTGAGCGAAGCTGGCACCGACGAGGCCATCTCCTGCAACTCAACGCTCCAAGGCCCATCCTGGAGAAGGAATCGCCGCCCGCGTTCGGCTCGCGCTGCGGCATTATAACGCCAATGTATAATCGGCCCATGGATTGGCAGGCACAGATCAGTGCGGAATTCGAAAAGGCCGAGCAGGCTCGCCTGCGCGGCAACGAAGGCCGTGCGCGCGTCTGCGCACGCCGCGCCGCAGGCTTCGCCATTCGAGAACATCTCTTGCGCCGGGGTTTGGAAGTTCGCAGCGCAAGTGCACTTGATCTGCTCGAAGAACTGAAGGCTCGCGCGGGCTTCTCTCCGGCCCTGCTGCCCATAGTTGACCATCTGCTGCTCCATGTGGACGAAGAATTCACATTGCCAGCGGACATCGACCTCGTCGCGGAGGCCAGACAGCTTTGCTATGACCTGCTGCTTGCCTGAGCGCGACCGTTCGGACACAAAGAAACGTGCCCCGGCGAACTACATGCCGGAGCAGGTTCTATCTGGGCCAATAGAAGCGTAATGGTAGAAGGCGCCCGCCTATCCCATGTTTCGTCGCCCAACAAGGTGATACAGGGCCCGCGCTACCGTTAACACGACCACCGCCCCCGAGATCACTCCTCCAAACACAACCACCAGCCTTCGCCAGTCCCGCAGCCGCACCGCGATCTCCGCCCTCGCAGGAAATCGCATCCTGCTGCGCAGTCGCCGGACAAATTCCCGCCTCGCCGACACCCGCCTTAGCGTGCCCGCCAGCCGGGCTTCCACGGCCTCCAGTCGCTCTTCGTCGATATCTAGCTTACGCGTTCCCATTTTTCCCACTTGCACTCCCTTGCTTCCCGACTAACTTGCCGGCCGTGGCGCCCTACTAGTCACCTTGGAACTGCCAGCAGGATGTTCTGCCAGCCTGCCGACCCGCCAATCCTATTCCACAGGATACAACACCAGACCTACCGTTCCGGGTCCGAGGTTTGCCGCTACTGAAATGGACAGGTCGGTCAACACGGGTTCCCCCACCACATTAAAACGGCGCCTGGCCTGTGCCAAAAGCGCCTCACCCGCCGGCACGTCATTCGCCTGCAACACCCCGAGATAGACTGGCATCTTTCCAAACTCCTTCTCGGCCAATTCCAGTACTCTTGCGATGGAGGCCTTTCGGGTGCGTACGCGCTCGGTCATGGTCAGAACGCCATCCCTCAGCACAGCTATAGGCTTGACATTCATGAGCGACGCCAGCGCCGCCTGCATCGCCCCGACCCTGCCGCTCATTTTGGCGTACTCCAATGTGTCCAGCGTGAAAATCGCCCGCACCCGCTCCCGGATACCTTCCAGCGTTCTGACAATATCATCGGGGGTCTTGCCAGCACGATCCATGACGCGAGCCTCGCGGCACATGAAACCCAGAGCAACCGAGCCGACCATGGAATCCAGTGGCAATACGCGGAAGTCGCCTTTCACGTCCTCGGCCGCCTGCACTGCCGATGCATAGGTGCCGGAGAGCTTGCTGGTCACATGGATGGACAGGATTGTGTCTCCCTTCTCCGCCACTTTGTCGTAGAACTCGGCGAACTGGTGCGGTGACGGCTGCGCGGTCTTGGGGATAGTCTTGGTCTGGTCCACCATCCTGTAAAAGCCGGCATTGTCAAGATCAACATATTGCAGATATGTCTTATCGCCGAATCGTATGTTGACTGGGATAACCCCGATCTCGAACTCCTGCTCCCATTCGGCCGGCATATCCGCCGCGCCGTCCGTGACGATTCTCAGCATTCTCATTCTCCTTCGAGATTGAGGACTTGATCCCCGAGCTCATCACGCAGGCTAAGCAGTGTCCGGTGATACAGGCTCTTCACGGCGCCTTCACTGCGTCCCATGATCAGGCCGATCTCCGCGTTGGACATGTCTTCCACGAACTTCAGGATCAGCAGCGACTGTCTTTCGGGAGGAAGTTGGCGGATCAGCTTCAGGAGCGCATCTTGCTCCTGTGATCGGACAAGCGTAGCCTCCGGACGATCGTCTTTCGACGGCACCACCGGCAGGTCGTTGAGAGGGATCTCCTGCCGCCGGCTCCTGTCCCGGTGCCAATTGGCTACTAGGTTATGCGCAATCCGATACAACCATGCCGAGAACGGAACGCCGCGATCCGTGTAGTTTCGGATGTGGTTCATCGCCCGCTGAAATACGCGGGCGGTCAGATCCTCCGCATCGTGCAGATTGCCCGTTCGATAGTACACGTAGTTGAATATACGCTCAATGTAGTGCTCATAGAGCACACCAAAAGCCTCGCGGTCCCCGCGGGACGCGCTGGATAACACTTCCTCTTCGTTGAATTCAGCTTCCGGCAAGAAGAAACCCTACCAGCGGGGTCTTAAGTGTACAACCCCACCCGTTGTTCAATGTTGCACACCTCTGTGCGGTTGAAAGTATAACATGCGTATCGAACGGGCATAGCTCACCTGACTCAGCTTGGTTGTCGGTCCCGGCTTCCACGAGTAGGCAGCCTGCATCTCCTGCAGCCATGGCCAGCCCGGTTGCACGGATCCATCCGCAAGGAACACCATCGGTGTCGACAACGTGATCTCGAGCAGGACAATACGGTTTCGCGGCTCGCCCTCGGCCGCGGACTTGCCCCCGCATTGGGACATTTGCACCCCCAAGGCTCATCTTCCGAAGGAGATATAATCCCTTTTGGTCCAATAAGGAGATCTTGGCTATGCAAATGAGGAAACTGAAAACCAATCACTTATTGTGGGCGCTCTCGGCTCCGCTGGTGTTGATGCTCGGTGCCTGCGGATCCGCGCAAGGCAATATCACTCCCACTCTGAGCGTTGACGCCATCTTCACGGCGGCCCACGAGACTTTCTCTGCCCAGCAGGCAACTCAGCTGGCTCTCACTCCGCCGACTGGTACGCCCTCGCCCACTCTGTTCCCAACACTGCCTGTTCTGTCTCCCATCGCTACGTTTTCCTTTGGCAGTCCGACCCCAGGCGGGGCCGCGAGCCTGTGCGACAATGCGGTCTTTGCCGGTGATGTAACCGTTCCTGATGGCACCACGATGAAGGCGAGCCAGAAATTCGTCAAGACCTGGAAGCTGCTCAACAAAGGCAGTTGTACGTGGAGCACCAGCTACCAACTTGCATTCGTCAGCGGCGACACCATGGGTGGCACGACCACCCTTGTTGCGGTCCCGATCTCGTCTGGCAGCGTGGGCGACATCTCGGTCAACATGACAGCGCCGACCGCAGCGGGCACCTACAAAGGCAATTGGAGGATGCAGAACGATAAGAGCCAGCCCTTCGGCGACACGATCTATGTGCAAATCAAAGTCGGTACCGGTGGTGCCACGGAAACGCCTGGCCCCAGTCCCACGGTGGGCCCCAGCGCCACAGCCGGGGCGGGTACCGTGACAATTTCCGGCAACGCCGAGAAGCCCGATGTGCTCATCACGTACACGGGCACAGGCGGCAGCGAGAGCGGCAGCACCACTGCCGATGCCGCCGGGGATTACGCGTTCAGCGTTCCATCTGGCTGGTCCGGCACGGTTACGCCCTCTAAGGGAATATGGACTTTTGACCCCGTAAGCAGGTCCTATACGAATGTGACCGCGGACAGCTCCGGGCAGGACTACACCGCACAGTAGCAGTCCACCCTCTTGCTCTCCCGGGTCTGCGGAAACGGGCGCGGTTTCAACGAGCGAGCGGCACATGCAGCCGCTCGCTTTTGCCTATCCCGCCAGTCCAGCCGGAATCCGCCGTATCTGCGCTGGTATACTTAAAGATTGCGCGCTTTGCTGAGTATGAAACAAATGTGCTATGATTGCCCTGCCGCCGGGGCTTTTGCTCTCAGGCGGATGATTCAGTGCTGCGGAAATATCTTTCGTGCGGCTTGAAGTTTTCATGATGCCATCCACACTTCTCATCGGAACATCAGAGTCACGTGGCCCCTTGAAACCTCAGGTTCGTTCCTCGCCCATGATGCGGAAAGTATAGCGAAGTTCCTGCCTAGCAGTTGGCCGCAGGCCGCTGCCACCAGCCAACTGAGTATCGACCACTAGCTACCGACTCCCCATGACCTCCAACGTAATTCGCGTCGTAGGCGCCCGCGTCCACAACCTTAAGAACATCACGGTTGAGATCCCTCGCGACAAGCTCGTGGTGATCACCGGTCTCTCCGGCTCCGGTAAGTCCTCGCTGGCCTTCGATACTATCTTCGCCGAGGGTCAGCGTCGCTACGTCGAATCGCTATCTGCCTACGCGCGCCAGTTTCTCGGCCAGATGAACAAGCCCGATGTCGACTACATCGAGGGCCTCTCACCAGCCGTCTCGATCGACCAGAAGGGCACCTCGCACAATCCTCGTTCGACCGTGGGTACAGTGACCGAGATCTACGATTATCTGCGCTTGCTGTTTGCCCGCGCCGGCATTCCGCATTGTCCCATCTGCGGCCGCGAAGTGGTCAGGCAGTCGGCCCAGGAGATCGTCGATTCGATCGAATCTCTGCCGGACGGCAGCCGCATCCTCCTGCTAGCCCCCGTGGTCCGTGGTCGCAAGGGAACTTACCAGGCAGTATTTGAGGAGATCCGCAAAGCGGGCTTTGCGCGCGCTCGCGTGGATGGGACCGTCCATTCGCTTGACGAAGAGATCAACCTCGACCGCTACAAACAGCATGACATCGACGCCGTCGTCGATCGCCTCGTCCTCTCCAGCATCGGCGATGCGGACGATCAGAAGTCTGCCCGCTCCCGCCTGACCGACTCCGTCGAGACCGCCTTGAAATTTGGAGAAGGCTATCTCACCGTGGCCCTCATCGACAATCGTCAGTCTGAAGCGCCAGGTCGCAAGTCCCAGGTCGGACTCGACTCGCAACGCCCGAGCCCGGATCTTCACTTTTCCGAGAACCTTTCCTGTCCTGTCCACGGCATCAGCCTGCCCGAAATTGAGCCGCGCACTTTTTCGTTCAATACTCCCCATGGCGCCTGCCCCGACTGTCAGGGCTTAGGCAACAAGCTGGAGATGGACCCCGATCTTCTGATCCCCGACAAGGACCTTTCGCTAAATCAGGGTGCAATTGTCGCGATGGAATGGGGTGGTCCCAGGGAAGAGGGCGGCTACTACTGGCAGTCCCTTCAAGCCGCCGCGCGCTTCTTCGGCGTCGACCTCGATAAACCCGTCCGCGAACTCACAAAGGAGCAGCTCGCCATCATATTGCACGGTACCCGCGGCAAGGAGATTCCGATCAAGTACAAGAGCGTTCGCGGCCATGAGTTCACGTTCGCCCGGGACTTCGAAGGAGTGGTGGGCAATCTTGAACGCCGCTACCGGGAGACCAACTCCGAGTACATCCGCGAGCGCATCACGGAGTTCATGTCCGACAAGCCTTGTCCCACGTGCAAGGGAAAGCGTCTCCGGCCCGAGGCGATCGCCGTGACCGTGTCCGGGGCAAGCATTATCGAGGTCACCTCTTGGCCGATCCTGCGCACGCTGGATTGGTCCAACAGTCTTACTGGAAAGAATTCAGACCTCACCCGGCGCCAGCAGGCCATCGCCGAACGCGTCATCAAGGAGATCAAATCCCGCCTCGGCTTCCTCGTGGACGTCGGCCTGGACTACCTCACGCTAAGCCGTGCCGCCGGGTCGCTCTCAGGTGGCGAAGCCCAGCGCATCCG
>JBGPAT010000020.1:0-17482 GCA_041480885.1 Anaerolineae bacterium | reverse complement strand
AGCGCCGGCGGTTACACAACCCTCGCCTGCCTCACCTTTCGTCCCGAGGTTTTCACGGCCGGTGCAAGTCATTTCGGCCTGGCAGAGCTGGAACGTTTCGTCAAGGACACGCACAAGTTCGAATCGCGCTATCTGATCTCCCTCATCGGACCCTACCCCGAACGAAAAGATCTGTATTTTGAGCGTTCACCGATCAACTTCACACAAAATCTGACCTGTCCGCTTATTCTTTTCCAGGGTAACGAAGACAAGGTCGTTCCTCCCAGCCAGTCACTCATGATGTTTGAGGCGGTTCGCGCCAAGGGGTTGCCGGTGGCTTACTTGCTCTTTCACGGCGAGCAACACGGTTTCCGCAAAGCAGAGAACATCAAACGCGCGCTTGAGGCGGAGTTGTACTTCTACTCGAAGGTATTCGGGTTTCAGCCTGCCGATCCGGTGGAGCCGGTGCCGATCGAGAATCTATGAATGATCTGAAGCCCCTGAGAACGAGGGTTTCGCCGCGCCGGTGGTCAAGTTCAGTTCTGAATCAGACCATCGACGTCGCAGCTACTTGATGACGAAATCTTCAGGGCAAGGCCTGGATCTGCGGGTTCCTGCCTAACACGTAGGCGGATAAGAGCAGACTGAGGAGGGCAAAGAGACTCATCGAGTAGCTCAAGCCAATTCGTTCGGACAGCGCACCCACTGCCAGGTTTCCAAATGGCGCAAAGCCGAAGAATGTCAGCGTATACAGGCCCATCACCCGCCCACGCAAGCGATCGTCCACACGGGTTTGAAGCAGGGTGTTGATCATTGTGAACTCAATCATGAATCCGACCCCCATGCCGAACGCGAGCACCAGGCTCGCCGGCAGATAAGTAATGAAACTGAAAATTCCTAATATCACCGGAAACGCGATGCTCGCGGTAGCCAGCCATTTGCCCCGCCAGCGGGGACCTCGGTGCTGAGCGATCACGAATGCGCCGCTTACCGCGCCCACGCCCGTCGCTGCTGTCACCCATCCGTACGCGGCGGCACCCTGGCGGAGCATTTGCTCGACAAAAGCGGGCAACATCGTCGCGTAGGAAATTCCGAAGACGCTGAAGATTAGAGACAAGATGAGCAGGCCCGAGAGCTCAGCCTGCCCCGATACGTAGCGGATCCCATTCAACAGTTGGTCCCACATGGAATCCGATTGTCGGATCGGCCTGTGCGGTTCGAGTTGCATCGCCAATAACCCGATGAGGACCGCAAGGAACGAGAGACCATTGATGGCAAAGCACCAGGCGGCGCCAACGACCGCCAGCAACATGCCGCCCAATGCCGGCCCAATAACGCGGGCGCTGTTGAACATGATTGAGTTGAGCGCTATGCCATTCGGCAGGTCGTCGCGGCCCACCATCTCGACCACAAATGCCTGCCGCGCAGGCGCGTCAAATGCGTTCACAACGCCCAGTGCGGCGGCCAGCAGTACGATGTGCCATTCCCGGACGACATTCGTAAAGGTTAGCGCAGCAAGGATGAAGGCCAACAACATTGCGCTGGCCTGCGTCAGCACGAGCAGCGTGCGCTTGTGGATGCGGTCCACCGCCACGCCGCCCCAGGGCGTCACCAGCAGCGACGGAATGGCCGCCGCGAATCCCACGATTCCCAGGGTCAAGTCGGAGTGCGTGAGTTGATAGACCAGCCATCCCTGGGCGATGACTTGCATCCAGGTGCCGGCGTTCGAGATCAATTGGCCCCCAAAGTAGAGCTGATAATTACGGTGCTGCAGTGCCGCGAAGGGATTGCTGGGCTTCGGTGTTCCCTTCTCAATCGGAAGGGGCAGTTCCCCCGTGATTCGCTCCTGCATGACGCTAGCTGCTCCTAGTTCCTCGTGATTGACGGAAACACTGCCGGATTTGGCTTCTGGACCACGACCGCAACACGGATTGAAACAGAACGGTGATTATACTATCCAGACTTCAATGCATCTCTCTTGGATCCGCCGCTTCGCGCGACGGTGTGCCCATGCAAATTCGCGGACCCGCCACTGGCACGAAACCGGCACTGGATTAGACCGGGCTCGCGACGACAAAGCAGGATCTTTGCGACGGCGACTCCCAAGAGAGGGATGCAAGCCTGGGATAAACGGAGCCCTCGCGCAATGTGCCAACGCCTGGTCACGCAGTGCGGGAACGCGTTATGGAACGCCAGTCGAGGCGGGTGCCCCAGGGGCTGCATGCCCAGGACCGGGATGAATCGAACTAGGCCCGTCGGTCATCTCCCCGTAATGTTCACAGGATAGAATTCAATCCAGAGACTCTGAGGAGCAGAGCGCGCCCATGCCCAGGAAAACACGCGAGCGAAACCAGAACCGGCGTTGGACTGATCGCCGTGTTCGAGTCATTGTAGGGAGCTTGATTGCGGCCTTTATCGTATTCGGGCTCGTGATCCCAATGAGCGCCATGCAATTCGAGAATCATGATTCATTTTGCGCCTCCTGCCACACGGAGGGTGAGGTGACCTTCTTTAGTCGTGCAAATGCCTCAGCCTCCGTGGATCTGGCGAGCATCCACGCGCAGAAAGGAGCCACGCGGTGCATCGACTGTCACAGCGGAGCGGGTATCGTGGGACGCTATGTTGCGCTGACATATGGCGCCTCGGACCTGGTATCCTATTTCAGCGGACATTACCCGCAACCGGCCGTTCAAGACAATCCCATCGGTGATGGCAGCTGCACCAAGTGCCACGCAACCATTTTCAGCAATCAGGACTTCAACAACCACTTTCATGCGTTTCTGCCCAGGTGGCAAGCCGCGGATCCGCAGAATGCCGCCCGCTGTGTGGACTGTCATCTCAGCCACGATATTACCAACGATGCTGGCGCGGTCTTCCTCAACCAGAACGCCACAACCCAGATCTGCCAGAAATGCCACTCCTTTGCGGGTCAGGGATGACCTGGCTGGAATGCAAAAGGCCTCCCTCAGCGCACCAAGGGAGGCCCGTCGCCGGCTTCGCGCTGCGTCCTAGGGTTCCTGTATCTCCGCCGCCCGGAGCGTGTTCTTCATCAACATGGCGATTGTCATGGGGCCCACGCCTCCGGGGACCGGGGTGATGAAGCCCGCCACTTCCTTCGCCTCATCGAAGTTGACGTCCCCTACCAGGCGATACCCGCTCTTCTTGGTGGGGTCGGGTTTTGAATTGATGCCCACGTCAATGATTGCCGCGCCCGGCTTGATCCAGCCGCCCCGCACGAACTCCATCTTGCCGATGGCCGCGATGAGTATGTCTGCCTGCCGCACGACAGCCGCGATGTCCCGCGTTTTCGAGTGGCAGACGGTCACGGTGGCATTGCGGCCTATCAGCAGCAGCGCGGCCGGCATCCCGACGATATTCGAGCGGCCCAGCACCACCGCGTTCGCTCCCTCGATCTTCACGCCCGCCTGGTCGAGCAGGTAGATGCACCCATATGGCGTGCAAGGCACGAACAGCGGTTCGCGTCCCTTCTGCGCAAGCCGGCCAATGTTGATGGGCGAGAAACCATCCACATCTTTCTCGATGCTGATCAACTGAAGCACGCGCTCTTCGTTTAGATGCGACGGCAAGGGCAGCTGCACCAGGATTCCGTTGATGGCTTTGTCGGCGTTGAGCCGCTTGATCAAGGTCTCCAATTCATCCTGGCTGGTTTCGCCGGGCAAACGCTCGGTAACGGAGCCCATTCCCAGTTCTTCGCAGGCCTTTCCTTTGGACTTTACATAGGTTTGTGAGTCGACGCGGTCGCCAACCAGCACTGCAGCCAGCGTGGGTTTGCTCTTGCCAGCCGCCGCTCGCTTGGCTACGGCCGCCGCCACCCCATCACGCACCTGCTGGGCGATGGCCTTTCCATCGATAAGCTTGGCCGCCATCGTCTGTTCCAATTGAGCTGACATGGGTTGCTCCTTTAGTTTCTGCGAATGACTGAATGATCATTATACAGGTTGTCCCGCGACCGCATAAGTGACACTTGTCCCGTATTTTGAATTTCACCTATCAGTCCGTTCCCTCCGGATTCGACAAGCCGGACTGGGTCGATCTCGTTCCAGCGCGGTGTTGCGGTCTCAGCCCGAACGCGTACGTGCTGGCCGGTCAGCCCTTCGACTTCCCAGGCGCGTTCACCGATCTGCGTCACCGATTCCCACAGGACCGCTTCTGTCCTCCCGATGAACTTATGTGCGTACGATCTGGAGGCGTTTTCGAATGCTGCGCGATAAGCCGCGTTCCGCTCCCTTCGGACTTGCGCGGGCACCTGTGGCCGGAAGCGTGCGGCAGCGGTGCCAGGGCGCGGCGAGTAGGTGAAAGCATGCCCGCCAGCCAGACCGAGCTGCCGCACAAAATCAAGCGACTCCTCAAACTCGGCCTCAGTCTCGCCGGGAAACCCGGCAATGACGTCCGTCGTGATGGCCATGTCTGGGACGACACGCCGTCCAGCATCCACTAGCTTGCGAAACGAAACCGGCGTGGTCTTGCGCGCCATCCGCCGCAGAGTAGTGGCACACCCGCTCTGCAGAGGTAGATGTAAGTGAGGGCAGAGACGCGGATCGCCCCACAGCGAAAGGAAATCCGCATCCAGATCCCATGGCTCGAGCGAGGATAATCGCAGCCGTGGAATGGCGGTCTCGCGCAAGACGGCTTCCACGAGGTCCCTCAAATGCAGGCCAAGATCTTTGCCCCAGGAACCGAGATGGACTCCGCTGAGCACGATCTCCTGTGTACCGCCATTCAGCGCCGCCAGGATATCGAGGAGCACGTCCTGCGCGAGGCGGCTTCGACCTTTTCCGCGCGCTACCGCCGTGACGCAGAAAGTGCAATGATTATCGCAGCCGTCTTGCACCTTGATGAAGGCCCGCGTGCGATGCCGGAGTCCGGGCAGCGGCTGGCGGACTCGGCACTGTAGATCGAAGTCGCATGGAGGCAGGTCGAGGACTGCGGCCACCAGATTATCCTTTTCGTCATTCTTCACGACTCGAGCAACGTTCTGGAGCGCCGCGGCCGAAAAGGGCTGTAGCGAGGACCAGCAGCCTGTCGCGACGATGTCCGCCCTTCCGAGGCGTGACACACGACGGATCCTGCTGCGCGACTCGGCAGCGGCACCCGCGGTTACGGCACACGTGTTCACAACGGCCATGTCCGCGGCTTCCGCCAGTGCCACAACCTCGTGCCCGGCGGCACGGAACTGGCGCGCCATGCTTTCAATTTCCGCCTGGTTGAGCTTGCAGCCGACCGAGTCCAGATAGACCTTCATGACCTCATGCAGCCGCTTGGGATTTCAACAAGGAAAAGCGTGCGTATCGGCGGGATTTTATCATACGGTCTTTCCCCGCCCCCTTCGCCTGATCGAACGCGCCGGAGGCTTGCACATCCCCTCGGCTTCGCGTGCGCATGCCTGCACCCCGCTGCTGCATCGCCGGCCGGCTGTGCGCGATGGAATCGGCCCGGCGTGACGGTATAATCGTCAGCATGGGCAGGATCATAGCAGTAGACGTGGGCGGGACACACATACGGGCCGCATTGTATGAACCGGAGAAGCCCCAGCCGATCGCGCATGAACGCGTCGATACGAACGCTCAGGAACCCGGCGTGTACGACCGCCTGCAGGCTCAGATCGAATCGATTTGGCCCAAGAACGACCGTGTGCTCGCGATCGGGATTGCCTCGCCGGGGCCTCTCGACCCTCACACCGGATACATCCTGAAAACTCCCAATATCCCGGAGTGGCAGAATTTTCCGTTGGCGCCCAAACTCGCGGAACACTTCGGCGTGCCAGCTTTTCTGGACAACGACGCCAACCTCGCCGCCCTCGGCGAATGGAAATTCGGAGCCGCGAAAGGGCACCGCGATGTCTTGTACCTGACCGTGAGTACCGGTGTCGGCGGAGGCGTGATCTCGGACAATCATCTCTTGCAGGGCTACCACGGCCTTGCGACCGAACTCGGCCACACCATCCTCGACCCGGATGGCCCGCTGTGTTCATGCGGATTTGCCGGACATCTGGAGGCGTTTTCGTCCGGACCGGCCATCGTCAAGTTTGTCCTTGCGGAACTTGACAAAGGCGTCACATCGGAGATGAAATCGGAGGATGACCTCACGGCACGGATGATCGCCGACGCCGCCCTGCGCGGGGATGCGCTTGCCATTGCGGCTTATCGACGCGCAGGCGAGTACCTTGGCATGGGCGTCGCCAACTTCCTGCATTCGTTCGATCCATCGATCGTGATCTTCGGCGGCGGCGTTTCGTCGGTAGGACCACTGTTATTCGACTCGTTCCACGCAAGTCTGAAAAAACGTGTTTTCCATCCGCGTTATCTTGAGAACCTGGTGATCGAGATGGCTGACCTCGGAGACGACGCAGGCCTGCTGGGCGCGCTGGCGCTCGCACAGCTCTCTACCAACACCTGAAAAGGAGCTCTTATGGAAGCCATGGAACTGCCCGGACCAAAAGCCCGCGCCCTCATCAAGCGAGATTCATCGGTCATCTCATCTTCCTACCCGCGCAGCTACCCCTTCGTCATGGACCACGGTCAGGGTTCAGAGGTCTGGGATGTCGATGGCAACCGGTTCCTCGACTTCATGGCCGGTATCGCCGTGACCTCAACCGGCCATGCGCACCCAAAAGTGGTCAAGGCCATCCAGGAGCAGGCCGCGCACTTCATCCACATTTCATCCGACTTCTATCACGTGAAATGGATCGAGCTGGCTGAGAAGCTCAACGAGATCGCACCATTTGACGAGGCCGCAGTTTCTTTCATGACCAATTCGGGCACCGAGGCGGTCGAGACTGCCATCAAGTTGGCTCGCTATCACACCGGACGCGCCAACTTCATCGGCTTCACGGGTGCGTTCCACGGACGCACAATGGGGGCCGTCACATTCACCGCCAGCAAGCCTGCCTATCACGGCGGCTTCTACCCGCTCATGAACGGCGTGGTACATGCCCCCTTCCCGAACCCGTATCGGCCGGTGCTGGAACGCCGCCCCGGAGAAGACTACGGCGAGACCGTGGTGCGCTACATCGATGACCAGATCCTCGGACACATCCTGCCGCCGGACGAGGTCGCCGGCATTCTCGTGGAAACCATCCAGGGCGAAGGCGGATACATTATTCCCCCACCGGGTTTCTTCCCGGCACTAAGGAAGCTGTGCGACCAGCACGGCATCCTTCTGATGCTGGACGAAGTACAGTGCGGCATGGGTCGCACCGGAAAATGGTGGGCAATCGAGCATTTTGGCGTCGAGCCGGACATCGTGACCATTGCCAAGGGCATCGCCTCAGGCATGCCTCTCGGAGCCTGTCTGGCGCGGCAGTCCATCATGGATTGGGAGCGGGGCGCACACGGCAACACGTTTGGAGGCAATCCGATCTCCTGCGCCGCGGCGCTGGCAACGCTGGATCTGATCGAACACGGCTATCTTGCGAACGCGGCCGAGGTGGGGCAGTACACAATCGATGCGCTGGAAGAAATCCAGGCACGCCACCCGAGCATCGGCGACGTCCGCGGCAAGGGCCTTATGATCGGCGTGGAATTCGTGCAGAACCGCGAAACCAAGGAGCCGGCCAAGCTGCTGTCCGATCGCGTGCTGCAACTGGCGTTCGAGCGCGGCCTGCTGATGCTGGGCTGTGGCAAGAGCGTGATCCGCATCGCGCCGGCTTTGAACATCAAGACGGGCGAAATCGATGATGGCCTCCAGATCTTCGAGGAGGCATTGACGCTGGCGGAGAAAGAATCCGGCATGTAGGCGCCGGCTGCCTCCTCGCCCAATCCATCCTTGCGGACCTCCGAATATGGGACGTGGACGGAATTGTGCCGCCCACGTCCCTTCTTCGGAATCCTCTTCCTTCCCCAAATCCACGAGCCAGCAGACTCTTTCGTTCTCACGAAGCCTGGTACGCAGGCGGGAGTGCAGATGGCACGCGCTCGGGTGTATTTGGAGGATCGCGCAGCAGCCGGAGCCGGCCCGGTGGGAGCGACGCTCGCCACCCAGCGTCGTCAACTAGTACAATCACCGGCGCGATCACGAGTGGCTGGACAACCTCACACCGGCCGATGTCGATTTCCGCAGAGGGAACGAGGTACTTTCGAAAAACAATGAAATCCGGCAACGAACTTTATGGCAACGGCGTTGCAGGATCTACGAATTGCAGCAGCCTCATCACTTTAGGCCGGAAAACCCCTTCTCAGCAAACTGGTGTTGGTCCAAAATGCTCTGAAGACGTACAGCTTGGTCGGGCACAACACTCTCTTTTGTGGCGGACGCTCCGAGCATTTTGATGGCTTCGTCGACAAGGAGCGGGTCAAACTGGGATCCCGAACCCCGGTACAACTCTTGAATGACTTTCGTCACTGGGAGCGCCTTGCGATACGGGCGATCCGATAGCATGGCATCGATAGCATCTGCTACAGCCAGGATTCTGGCTTCGATGGAAACGTCGTGTCCGGCAAGTCGGTCTGGATAGCCGCTGCCGTTATAGTGTTCATGATGATGGCGAATGATGGGCACCAGCTGGTGAAATGAGGGGCTGTTCTCAACGAGGTCCCCGCCCAAAGCAGCATGTTGCTTGACCACTGCGTATTCCTGCGGGCTCAATACACCGGGTTTTGAAAGGATTTCCGTCGGAATGCCCAGCTTCCCAATATCGTGCAGCAAGGCGGCTTTTCGAATCAATTGGATGCGTTTTTCGTTGAGGCCCAATCGGGTTGCGATGTTCATGGCATATTTGGTAACCTGTTTGGAATGCCCGAGTATGTAAGGATCTCGAAGCTCTATGATTTCCGAGAGGGTAACCAACAGACCCTCGTTGAGTTGGGCGATCTCCTCGGAATTCTTCTTCAGGATCTGATTCTTCTCGCGCAGTTCCGCCACGACCTGGCGGGTGCGGTCAATGTATTGCTTCTGGCTGGCCCGCAGGACCAGCATGGGCGCCAGCATCACGATCAACCCCACGATGTGATCGTGCCCGTAGCCGAAGATCAGGGCGTAGGCGGTGAAACCGATTCCCATGTAATACGCAGCCAGCCAGCTGAATTGCTCCTTCCATATTTGCAGGGCTGGTAGCCCTAGGTCGAGGCTCATGCCGCAGGCGACCATCCAGCTGGTCGTGAGATACATGATGGCAGCCGCTACCAGACTGGTAACGATTTGATACGGCGGTGTCAATCCCAGGAAATTGCCGCCAGCCAACAGGACCAACCCGACGCACAGCGTGCCTGCCAGAAGATGATTGCTGAAATTGAACACGAATCGACTGAACGGGCTATGGTACTTGAGGACCAGGGATAGGGCGAGCACCACGCTTGCCAATGCGACGCCGATCGGTCCAAAGATCAGGTAGGTTACCAGAATGGGGATGGCGGATGTGGAAATAGACGTCTGCCGCGCGTAGAGATCGATCGAAAACCCTTCTGAGAGGACGATCAAAACAGAAATGGTAGTTAGGCCCAGCCAATCGAAACCGGGTCCGTCCACTGTGGATGGCATCCAATGCACGATTGCCGCAAATGAAAGCAATGACAGCAAGGCCAGCGCCCCCGTAAAGACTCCCACCGCGTGCCTTGACGCTGGAGATTTCCCGTTGCCTTGCGGCGTGCCCGTCTTCCCTGCATCGGTCCCGCGCCCCGAATCGTATGGTTCTGTGCTCGGAGGCTCAGCGGGGAAACTCTCGGGTGAAGTCGATTCTGCGGCCGCGTCGCGGACTTGTTCCGGGTGCTCCCCGCTCACGGTCGCCTCCACGGCGCTGATCAGAAAATCCACGTACGCCTCATTTGAATACGCGAAAGACCGGTTTCGTCCCTTCAGTTTCGAATGGTAGAGTGCCAGATCTGCATTATGGATGATGTCATCCGGGGTCTGGGAGAAGTTTTCACGCTGACTCACCCCAAAGCTCATCGTCACACGAATGGGGGTGATGCTGGTCGGGACCGTGAACTCCGCACTCTCGATGGCCGTGCGAATCATTTCCGCCCTTGCGTAGGCCTGCGAAACCCTGGTTTCAGGCAGCAGGATGGCAAATTCCTCGCCGCCAAAGCGGCTTACCACGTCGTAGTCACGGACGGCAGTCTTCATTAGACTTGCCACCCCCTTCAGGATCTCATCTCCTGCAAGGTGGCCATACGTGGAATTGATGTTGCGCAGCAAATCCAGGTCGGCCATGATGATCGAGAGCGGATGGTCGAAGCGATTGGCCCGGGCAAGCTCGCCGTTCAGTTGTTTCCTGAAGTATTCATGATTGAACAGGTCGGTCTTGCCATCGATCTCTGTCTGGCGTTCCAGGGCAGGTACTCGCAGGGTGCTGTAGATCAAGTACAGGGGCACCAGAAAGAACCCGAGCGCGTACGGGTTGTAATTCCACACAAGAGACAGGCTGGCGCCAAAATAGAGCAGCGTGAGGTCGAGCATCAAGGGGAAGAAATCGAAAATGCCGGATTTCTTGAAGTCTTCGCCGCGGGCCAGCCAGATCACGAGTGCCACCATCAAATGATTCAGCATGTTGAACGCAGCCATGCTGATAATGATTGCCAGCGCGGCCTGCCAGGTGGTGTGGACTCGGGCGGGGTTGATCCAGGAATATACAAGACTGGCCGCCTCCATCACCAGGACATAGCTTCCGGTGTTGAACAACTGGATATACCACGGAGGCCTGTTCCAGATCCATTCGACAAGATGGGCCACCACAATCACCAGCATGGCTTCCGTCGGCCCAAACAATGCGAATGTGAAGCCGTAGATCAGGAAGCTGAATGTGTAATGAGAACGCTCCGTCGACCCCGCCACCTTCAAGATCTCTGCCAGCGATGCCAGCACGCAAAGAGCAAGCAGCAACAGCGGAGTTCCTAGATCCACATGCTGGATGCGCGAGGCGAAGATCACGATTCCCACTGCCCAGGTCATGAACAGGTAGGACTTGGTGCGGAATGAAAAAGATTTCATGGCATCTTCCCGTCGTTGGAAAAAGCTAATTTCCGACTCAGCCCGCCGTGCAAGTAGTGCATAAGCTGCTGAGCTCGGGAGAGCATTTCTCCCGAGGCCGCAAGGTTCAGTGCGAGTTCAATACGATTCACCCGTTCCAACCGATAGTGGCCAGGCCGAGCAACGCGTGGGCGTTTTGAAACACATATAGCAGAACCAGCACCACCAGGCTGACCACCACAGCCAGCAGGATCATTCCTAATACCCGAAGCCAAGTCGGTCTTTTCTTCATGTTCTCCTCAGCTAGACCGAAACCTTCAAAGCCATCGGTCAGCAAGCCCTATGGCCCCCAGTAGTCGCTGTTCCAACCGACGGAGTTCCAGCCCACGCTGTTCCAGCCGACGGAGTTCCAACCGACAGAGTTCCAGCCCACGGAGTTCCAACCGACCGAATTCCATGTAATCGGTTCGGTGCCAGTGGTGAGCAGGTTGCTGGCACGGATGCCCGTGTTCGCGGACTCAGTCGTAGTGCCCGTCACGGCAGCGTAGACGTCCAGGTAGCCCGCGCCGGCATTCGTTGGGCTGTATCCCTCCCAACTCTTGTTGGCGGTCGCCTTCAGGCGAAATTTCACTTGATCAGGGGTCAGGTTGGGCTCGTCCTGCAGCAAGAGGGCCACAGCACCGGATACCATCGGTGCGGCCGTCGATGTGCCCGACATCGAGAAGTACGACACCCCGCGTGACTTAACAAGATTCTCTTTATGCGTCCTCACCAATACGCCGGCGCGGGATATCGTGCTTACGATGTTCTTGCCGGGCGCTACGAGATCCGGCTTGGTGAATTCATCTGAAGTCGTACCGTAGGCCGAGAACGAAGCGGTGCTGTCGTCGCTGACACTCGCGGTGCCCTTGTCATCGACAGCCCCCACAGTGATGGCAAACGGGTCGTTGGCGGGTGGGTAAAGAGTGGCATCGCCGTTGTTTCCGGCCGAAACCACAACTACGATACCGTTGAACCACAGGATCTCCACCGCCGCATCCAGCGGGCTGGTGTCGTAGGATTGGTACTCGCTCGAGTTCAGCGAGATGTTCGCCACGCGGATGTGATACGCAGACTTGTGCTCGTAGACCCATTGCAGGCCTTGGACGACATCCGATTCAATTGCCATGCCCTTGGCGTTGCTGATTTTTACGCTCACCATCTTCACTTTGGGCGCCATCCCAATGTACGCGCCCGACGACTCGTAGCCGTTGCCGCCCAAAATCCCGGCAATGTGGGTGCCGTGTCCGTAAAGATCGATGCCTATGAATTTCTCATTGGGATGAACCGTGGCGATCACGCGGCTTGGGCTGCGGCCGGTTGGCTTCTGCGCGAAGTCATTCCAATAGACTATCCCGCTGTCGACGAGCGCCACTGTCGTGGAACTGCCTTGATAGCCCATGTCCCACACTTTATCCGCCCCAATGGCTTTGTCGTAGACGTTCCGCAGAGCGTCCGTGTTGACCGCACCATCCACGCCGCTGCTATCCGCGACCGGCGCATCCAGACTGACCCAACGGACGGTATCCATACGAGCCAGTTCCATCGCCGCCTCGGCCGTCATCTCCGCCGCAAACGCGTTGATAATGTGCAGATCCTGGGTCACGCTGCCACCCAGCGCGGCGACGCGTGCTTCCGTGCCGGTGGATCCGGCCATTTTCTGCACGATCACCCGCACGAACGCCTCGGGCTGTGCGGCTGCCATCTGCACCAACCGGGGTTGGGCCTTGGCCGCGGAGGCCTGCTGCGCCGGCGAACCCCCTAGAGCCAGCAGCAGGCTGGCGATCATCAGGAATTGGAATAGTCGGGAAGGTTTCATCAGGATTGCTCCTTTTGGCCGGCAGATAATCCGATCCTACTTTGCCGAGCTCCGCAAATTGCGTTAATGCGCAGATCTTATGTATGGTATCGCCCAGCTGGCGTGCATTCATCGACGATCAGGGCAAGCGCGCCTTTCGAGACGTCTCGCCCGAAAGGCTCGCCAGAAATGGATGAGCCTCAAACACCGCCGTTCCAGCCGATGGATGCCAATGCCAGCAGCGCGTGCGCGTTCTGCAGGACGTAGACGAGTGCCAGCATCGCCATGCTGACCGCCACTGCCAGCAGGATCATTCCTAATACCCGAAACCAAGTCGGTCTTTTCATCACGTTCTCCTCAGCTGGACCGAACCCTTCAAAGCCATCGGTCAGCAAGCCCTATGGCCCCCAGTAGTCGCTGTTCCAACCGACGGAGTTCCAGCCCACGCTGTTCCAGCCCACGGAGTTCCAGCCGACAGAGTTCCAGCCCACGGAGTTCCAACCCACGCTTCCGAACGTTATTGGGTCCGTGCCAGTGGAAAGCAAATGGCTGGGAAGGATATTCGTGTTGGCGCTTTCGGTCGTCGTTCCATTCACCGCGGCGTAGACGTCCAGGTAGCCAGCACCAGCTTTGGTGGCGCTGTAATCGGGCCAGCTCTTGTTGGCGGTTGCGCTCAAGCGATACTTGACCTGATCCGGCGTCAGATCGGGCT
Organism: Anaerolineae bacterium; assembly: GCA_041480885.1. Lineage (GTDB taxonomy): Bacteria > Chloroflexota > Anaerolineae > Anaerolineales > Villigracilaceae > Fen-1038. Next base: position 4,031 of record JBGPAT010000020.1, on the reverse strand, counting down.
CGTTTTGTAACAAGAGCGCGATTGCCCCGCTCACCACCGGCGCTGAAAACGACGTGCCGGACACGCTCATGTAGTATTCGTTGGAGGAGGCTACTTGGCCAATGCGATTGCTCGCGTGATCCTTCCAGATCTTGTTCTTGGACTTGGGCACAATGCTGATGATGTTCTTCCCGGGTGCCACCAGATCTGGCTTCGCAAACCCAGCCTCAGTCGTGCCGTAGGCTGAGAACGACGCGATCACATCGTCTGTGAGACTGGCCGTGCCCTTGTCATCCGTCGCGCCGACGGTTATCACGAAGGGGTCGTTGGCGGGCGGATACAGGCTGGCAGTGCCATCATTTCCGGCTGAGGCCACGACCACGATGCCATTGAACCACAAGATCTCCACGGCCGCATCCAGCGGGCTCGTGTGATAGGACTCGGCTACCGAGCTATTCAGCGACAGGTTAGCGACGCGGATGTGATACGTGCTTTTGTTTTCCAGCACCCATTGCAGACCCGCGACCACATCCGAGGCTTCCGCCTCACCCAGGTTGTTGGAGATCTTGACACTCACGAGGTTGACATTTGGCGCGATCCCGATGTACGCGCCATTCGAGCCACTGCCTGTTCCGCCGATCACGCCCTCGACCAGCGAGCCGTGACCATAATGGTCCGGCGCTTCATCGCCGTTGTCGTAGGATGTTGTGGCTAGCACGCGCGTGAGCATATCTGGACCGAGCAGGTCAGCGCATGTCTTCTGGCCACGGGCATCATTTTGACAGTTGCCGCTGTCCAGCACGGCGACAGTCACCCCCTGCCCCTGGAGATAGGCGGGCCCAGCATTCCATACCCTGTCCGCGCCAACCGCCTTGACAAAGGCGCTGGCGAGTTGATTTGTATCGATGGGCCCGTCACTACTTGCCACCGGTGCATCCAGACTCACCCAGCGGACGTCCACGGCGCGAGCCAGTTCCATCGCCGCCTCGGCCGTCATCTCCGCCGCAAACGCGTTGATGATGCGCAGATCTTGCGTGACCTGTCCACCCAGCGCGGCGACGCGTGCTTCAGTGCCGGTGGATCCGGCCATTTTCTGCACGATCACCCGCACGAATGCCTCGGGCTTTGAGGCCGCCATCTGCACCAACTGGGGTTGGGCCTTGGCCGCGGAAGCCTGCATCACCGGCGAACCCCCGAGAGCCAGCAGCAGGCTGGCGATCATCAGGAATTGGAATAGTCGGGAAGGTCTCATCAGGATTGCTCCTTTGGGCCGGCAGGTAATCCGATCCTACTTTGCCGACCGCCGCAAATTGCGTTAATGCGCAGATCTACTTATGGTGTCGCGCAGCTGGCGTGCAGTCATCGACGATCAGGGCAAGCGCGCCTTTCGAGACGTCTCGCCCGAAAGGCTCGCCACAGAAATGGATGAGCCTCAAGCACTCCCGTTCCAGCCGATGGATGCCAATGCCAGCAGCGCGTGCGCGTTCTGCAGGACGTAGACGAGTGCCAGCATCGCCATGCTGACCGCCACGGCCAACAGGATCATGCCAAGCACCCGAATCCAGGTGTATGTCGTCATTGTGCCATCCCTTTCCAGTCCTCCAGCATGGCGGTTTCCCCGCCAACCGAAGACCCACGAACAGAGTGCCAGCCATTCCGCCGGCGGATGGATTCACAGGTCAGGGCGTTGGGGCGAACCCCGCAGGCCAGATCCTGCAATGCTGCTACTCAGCCATTCCATCCAACGCACAATGGCTCAGGGCCGGGGCGAGGTCCGGGGCGAGGGCCGGGCGCAGGGTCGGTTGGAGGGTCGGTTGGAGAATCGAGCCACGCCACCTGAAGGGTCTGCACCGACGACACTGCCGCATAGGAGCTGCTTGTGCTCGCGGCGTTGCGCAAACCCACGTTGGGGGAGATCGCTCCGGCCACGAGCCGCGAGCCGGCACCCGCCACCGTCAGGACCGCAAGCGCAAGCGCCAGGGCCACAACAACGACCAAGGAGATCTTGACGAGATTTTTCATGCTAGCCTCCGATTGTGAAATCTTCCATGAAACTGCAATGCTCGCAGTATGCCGCTTAGTGTCACTTTGGACAATACGTAAGTCTACGTATGTGTTAGTCCGCGGGTTTGCACCAGTGCTGGGGGAAAGAAAAGAGCCCTTCGAGAGGTCTCTCCCGAAGGGCTCCAGGCACGATCCGATTCTCCCTACTGGCTCGGTGGCAGAATCCCCCGGTTGATTGCGTACCGGATCAGGTCGGTCTGATTTCGTAGGCCCATCTTTCTCATCAACTTGCTCCGGTGGATTTCCACGGTGCGCGGGCTGATGTCCAGCTTCTTTCCTATCTCAGCACTGGACCGGCCTTCCGCCGTCATCTGCAGAACCTCGAGTTCGCGCGCGGTAAGGGTCTTATAGGAATCCAACGGAGCATCCTCAACCCCGGATCCGTAAGCTTCCAGCCGTGCGCGCAGGGGTTCACTGAGATACCGATCGCCTCGCATGACCGCACGTATGGCGGCCACCAATTCGCCGGGCCCGGCATCCTTGAGGACATAGCCCTGTGCGCCGGCCCTCAGAGCCTGCACCACGTAGGGTTCGGCGCCATGCATCGAAAACACAATCGAACGCGTGGCGGGTGAGAGTTTCCTGACTTGCGATAGGACTTCCAGTCCATTGAGATTGGGCATCATCATATCGATCAGCAGGATATCCGGTTTTCTTCGTTCGATCTCCCGCAGGGCTTGGATCCCGTCCGCCGCCTCGCCGATGACCTGCAAATCAGCCACGCCGCCCAGCAAATTGCTCAATCCCTGACGGATGATCGGGTGATCATCAACCAAAAGGACCGTCACGGTCATTTTGTCTCCGTTCCAGAGGCCTCTTCGTCAGGGGAAGCGCCGCCACGATCTGCGTGCCTTGATTGGGAGAGGATATGACGCGCAAGTATCCGCCCACCATGCTTGCCCGCTCACTCATTCCACCCAGGCCGGAACTTGGTCGTTCTGGGTCCACCGCTGCGTCAAATCCTTTTCCCTGATCGAGCACCTCAATCCAAAGAGCCTGGTCGTGCACTGCCAGCCCCACGCGGACCGTCTTGACCTGGGCGTAGCGAGCGACATTCGTCAGTGCCTCCTGAACAATCCGATAGGCGGCAGTCTCAATGTCCACCGGGAACCGTTCATACTCTTCGTCGCATTGAAGACTGACCTGGATCCCAGTCTGACTCGTGTAACGGGAGAAATGCCAGCGTAAGGTCGACAACAGCCCCATATCATCCAGCATGCTTGGGCGAAGATTGAGTGACATCTCCCGAACCTGCTCGATGGATTCCCGGACACAGGTGTGAATTTCCTCCAGCTCTGCTTTTGGCCGGCCATCCAATTGGGCTATTGCGCTTTCCAGCATGATCAGTAGGCCGGTCAAGGCCTGCCCCAGGTGATCGTGCAGTTCCCGTGCGATATGCCGCCGCTCGTCCTCCTGAATGTCCACCAGGCTTTTTGAGAGCCTTCGCTGGCGTTCGCGTCCCCTGCGGACCTGCTCAAATAGCTGAGCATTCTCAATCGCACTGGAGGCTTGATCGGCCAGCCCCCTCAGCAGGCTGGTATCCCCAACAAGCGTGTTCGGCTGTCGGTCTTCAAAGGCTGAGAGTAGAGCGCCAATGAGTTGATCCCGGCGGAATAGTGCGGCCACTACCAGCGTTTTGATATTGTGTTTCTGGGCCCATTCCAGGCCTCTCCAGCCGGCTTGATCCTTGACATCTGCGATCACCAATACCGGATTTTCGCGGCTCAGACTGGACCGAATCAGATCCTCCGGGATCTCGAAGCGCACGTCGGTCTTCCCCAGCTCCTCCCAATCGAAAAAGTGGATGAAAAAAGCCTTAGCAGCGTGGGCCCTACGGGGTACGTGAAGGATTCCTATCTCTCCTATTCGTGCGTCGTCGAGGGGTATGTGGAGAGGTCCGTCATATTCCCCCATGTCCGGATCGGGAAAAACGCGAAGGTTATTGGGTCCGTTGTCCTGGATTACAACAGCATCGGGACGGGCGCGGT
>JBGPAT010000019.1:0-17646 GCA_041480885.1 Anaerolineae bacterium | reverse complement strand
GGAGATTTTGCGCCCCCTGGTGAGCCGCCTGCGACACAAACTGGAGAGTTTCCCCGTATTAGCGAAGCGCGTCGCGAGCGTCCGTGGCACCGGCTACGTTTACGAGGGCGGCAAGTAGGCCCCGGCGGAGCAAACACGCCCGGTGGCGATTTGTACTCAGCATTGGAGGATCCACAGTAATTGGTTCACGCGCCGGCCATTTTGTGGCGCCGCGGCAACCGTGCTTAGCGTTCAGCGAGAGGGGCCGGGGAACGGCTTCTCAGGGCTGGCGGGCAGCACGGTGATTGCCAGACGGAGCGTGCCCAACCGTTCGGGTCACAACGCTGTTGCGCGTAGCCATAAGTGGCCTAATAAGGGAATCCAGCCAACACTCAAGCCGTTTGCTGATACTTGTCGCCGACGTATTCCAACAGTTCCTGCGTCAGTTCGCGGTATTGTTGAGAGCCACGTGCGCCCGGCTTGTAGCGGGTGATAGGCAAACCGGCAATCGGACTCTCGCGCAGTTTGGTATCCACTGAAATGAAGGTTCGGAAGAGTCCCTCGCCAAAGGTGCTGTGCAGCTGTTCTTGGATGCTGCGGTGTGTGCGATTGCGGCGGTCTAGCAAGGTTATCAGGATGCGGTAGCCCAAAGCTGGATTGCTCTCCTGTCGGACGCGCCGAATGAGTCCCATCATATTGCGAAGGGCATAGGCAGAGAAGTATTCGGCCTGAGTTGGTATGATCAATAAATGAGCGGCACTGAGTGCGTTGATGGTTATGGCGCCTAGAAATGGCGGACAATCTAGGAAGACGAAGTCATAGGCCAGCGGCGCCGCGGCGTCCAGCGCCCTGCGGATGCCGTCTGTGTAATGGCTGCGGACGGGAAGCAATTGCTCAGCAGTCTCGATGCTTGCATGCGATGCAATCAGATCCAGGTTATCGATTTCAGTTCGGAGCACGGCGCTCCTGAGCGGTGCAGTTTCCATCAGCACGTGGGTCGACGTGACGGCCGGCGAGCCGGGCTTGACACCAAGGGCCAATGTCAAGTTGGCCTGCGGATCCAGATCGACCAGAAGTACTTTGTGGCCGGCCTCGGCCAGTACCGCGCCCACTGAAAGCGTGGTGGTGGTCTTGGCGACCCCGCCCTTTTCGTTTGATATTGCTACAACGTAGGCCATCTCTTCGTTTGATTTCCTGGTCGAAACGGTATGCCTGTACATTGCCTCAGTCTGGGCTCGGCCTCCACACTTTCGCGGGGCGTGGACGGCGAAGCTTGACGGAGGACCGGTACTTGACTACGCCACTTCCCAGATTTCTTCGCCGTCGAATATTCGACGGATTTGTTCGGGGAAGCGGTTCGGATTAAACGGCTCACCAATAAAGCCATCGAAACCCGCCGCCCGGGCTCCGTTCATTTGTTCCGGGCTGGCCTCCACCGCGACTGCCACGATCGGCACCGACCGAAACCTCCTGGATTGACGCAGCTTGTGCTGGGCGCTGTAGCCATCTTCGTAGGGAAGGCCGATATCGACGAGTATCAGATCGAGCCGTGGCAGTGTGTCCGCATACTCCAGAACTTCGTATCCCGAAGTCTTCCACTCGCAGTGAATGCCCAGAAACCCCAGCATGCGCGCCATGCGGACAAAGTTGGCGACATTGTCCTCGAGCACCAACACGGCGGCGTCTTCTGGAATCGCGGATGTGCGAACGGGTTGCAGGTCAGGCCGATCCGACGGTTTGGTCATACGATGTCCTCTGAAGCAAACCTTCCATCTGCTGAGACACCAACTCGATCTCAATAGTTGCTTGTGTGTCGTCGTCACAACCCAAATCGAGCGGTCGCGCCTGGTCGCCGCGCGACACCCTGGTGGTGATCGAGATTATCCGAATTGCCTCAGACATACAGAATCCTGCTCTTGCCCGAAGTGGCACGGCCTCCGTCAATGATTGTACATACCGGCTGCGAACGGCTCCATAGCAGCAGAATTACAGAAACGCCGAGGCGGCTGCCTCGGCGTTTCTGCGGGGTGATCTCCATCGCGGGTTGCCCATTTCAGAGCGGGTGATGGGATTCGAACCCACGATATCTTGCTTGGGAAGCAAGCGTTCTACCACTGAACTACACCCGCGTACAAACGCCAATTATACGGCAATATATCCTGTGGCACGTCCCCTTGGCTGCTCCCAACCGCGGAGGGCAGGAGTCCATCCAGGAGTCCCCCGGGAGTCAGAGGGCTGTCAAAGGGTATTGCGTTCGTTGCAGGCATAACAATGTGCTCGGAACATCCAAGCCCGCTGCCTCGCCGTGCTGAAACATCCGGGGCAGTGGTCTGGCCGGCAGCCGGGCCAGACACGCCATGAGTATAGCCTAACGCGCGGCCGCCTCGTGATGGGCGGTCGTCTGTGATGGAGAGCCAGATTGAAGAAGAAAGATTGGCAGACGGAGAGCGCAAGCTAAATGGGTGAAATTAGGCGGCGGCGTCCTACTTGGGCGCCTGCACGATGAACCTGATTTCTGCCGCCCAGTACGGACTGCCAGTTTGCTGTGACATTCGCCGGGAAGACTGACGATGGGTGATGTGGATGGTAGTGGATCGTGAACCGACGATTAGAGCCGCGGCACGCGGGAGAGCCTTTGTGGCTGACATGCACGCGCTATCTAAGAGCTTCAACATCCCCCAGGGATTGGTGCCTAGATCCGGCAGCAGAGGCTGCAGGATAGAAATGTCTCACGGTGCTACGGTTCTGCCAGAGGGTTGGGCGCTACTATCGTCCTCTATTGTTTGCGCCGCAAGAGAAAGCGATTGCACCAACAATCAAGTCTAATGGAACGAACTGTAACGTCCGCCAGACCCTGCCTAAGAGCCTCGTTATCAGCGACGTCGATTGATTCGAAACCCTCTTCTCTCAACACTCGTAGAAATGAATCAAGAATCCGATGCCGCTCATCGTTCTCGCGCAGCGCACGACAAGATTCCAAGAAAGCCAAATGGAATTCGGCAGATCTGCCATGCTCTATGGGCTTAGTATCTTGTCTCTGCGGCACATGATAGGCCGCAAAATAACTATCCCTCTTGCCCCATTTAGAATCAGTTACCCATATCTGCCACGGCGGAGGATAGTCCGTGCCCGCTCGACGGCGGAAATGCGTCTCCCACCAAGAAGTCCCCGTTGTCGTTGGATCCCAACCATTTTCGACGAGTCGTTTCCGAAGGAAAGTATAGGCGATGCTTTCGCCGCTATACTGTGGTGGATTTTGCCAGATCCGAAATGGTACTGACTCTCCAATAAGATCCACCCTATCTGGGCCTCCTCCTTCAGCCCAGAAATACCCTACGGAAGACATTGGTAATGACATCAAGACTCCAGTAATCCCTGGTGAATACTCAAATACGTGCCTATATATTCTACAAGTTTCCCATCTATCGTCTGAGGAAACATTCACTCGCATCTTTGTTCCTTCTGACTCGGGTATTGCACTAGCGCAATAAGGACATAATTTGAAGTCATGGGCGCAACTGCCGCCGCGGCATTCGCCTGTTGGCATAGTTCGACTTCCCAATCCCATGCAAGCGCGCTAGTCGGACTGCGCCGCGCCGCAAAAGAAACGTGAATTGAGAGGTTGGCCTTGCGAAGGAAACGTTCTACCACCGAACTACACCCGCTAGGAGCACCGCCAAATTGGTCTCAAGACTGTCTTCGCAAGCGGCCGTAATCTACACCGAAAGGGAGGCGCGGTCAAGCCTTGCCCGCCGAAGGTGGGGGATGGTGCCTCCACGGATCCGGTTATGTTGCGTCGACTAGGGGTGATCGCCCACAGTGAAGATCAATTGTGCCGCGGAGCCCTGGGCGCGGAATACATACTTGTCGGTTGCATAGATTCCCGAAGCGCACCTTCCGAGCCGGATCGCCTGATCGATCTGATCAGCAACGTAATTGGCGTCGGCGCTGAGGCCCAGATCCAGTGGCCCTAATTCGCAGGCCTGGGCAGTCGGTACGTTGGCGGCATTCTTGACGAAGTAGTCCACAGCGCTGACAGTGGCAACAATCCGCGGCACATCCAAACGCTTGAATTCGGGGAGATAGGGTGCAAGCATGTAGCGGGGTCGGTATATGTAATCAATATTCATGATCGCCTGGATTGGCACGCCGGACGGGTTCGTGTAATGCATCAGCGCGTTTTCGCCCGCCGAGTCGCGCGGCCATCTACCGAACGGGATCGCGAATATGTTCCCTAGCTGGGGAATCAAATCTGGGCGTCCCGCAAGGTCAAGCAGATGATCCAAAGCCGCATCATTGGCCGAAAGCTCCCAGGTGATGCCCGTGGGCGAAGTCTGGCTGAGCAGCGCATGCGTGTACGTGTGGTTGTAAATCATCGCACCATGATCGATGCACCAAACGATCGCCTTGGCAAGGATCAGCGGATTCTTGCCGTCAATGTAGGGCTTATCACCAAGGTTGGAGAAGAGCGCCCAGGCAAAGCCGAATTCGGGATGCGCTTGCGAAAAGTCATAGGAGACTCCCAGCCCGGAAGCTGGGTCAATCATTCCATCCGGAAGAAAGCGGATCTGGTTTCGATAGAACAGATCGTCCATCGTGAATATCAACGGACGCTTCCCGACCCGGGCGCGCAGATCGCCGGCGAGCCAGCGGCCAAGGGGGACCAGCGAATAACCGGCCTGCGATAGGCTCTCCAGTTCGGCCCGAAAATCATCGAGGCGGACATGTGTTGCTCCGGAAATTCCGTGCTCCTGAAATTGATGGTAGGTCAGCACCGGAACAATCGGGTCACTGGACCACACAGTGGCTGTAATGTATGACTGTTGCTTTGTTCGCGGCAGGGTTGAAGATGGGATGGGGTCCGGCGCGGTGGCCGCGGCAGTTGGCTCTGCCGGAATGGTTGAATTTGGCCGCGCCGATGCAAGCGCAGGCTTCGCCGCGGGTTGGCTCTGCGCGCTGCAGGCAGAAACGAGCATCGCCAGCAGCGCGAGAGTAGAGAAGAGCGAGTGAGATGCTTTCATTCTAGCCATCGACCACAACTGGGAATCATGCCTGAACGGCTTGTGGGCGTTCGATCCGAGGTATCGCGTGCTGCCACGGATCAGTATTGCCGCTGCAGCAGCCTCTCACTCAACTGTACCAGTGCGACGCCAGCCTCACCGTGGGGCTTCGCGCTCCGCAAGGCAGTCAAAGCCCGTCCGGTCAACCGCCCGGCGTGCGCTACCGCGTATTCGTAGGCGCCCTCCTCCGTCAGGAGTCGGCGTAGCTGATCAGTTCCTTCGGGTCGAACAAGACTGGCGCGCCAGTGTTTCGCAAACCGAGCCTTCCTGCTGATTCCGTAGAGCACGGGAAGTGAGTTCTTCCGCTCCACCAAGTCGCTTGCTACGGATTTGCCCGTCAGGGTTTCGTCTCCCCAGATGCCCAGGATGTCATCCTTGACCTGGAACGCCAGCCCCAGTAGCCGGCCGAACACGCGGTATTGATCGATCACCGGTTTCGTGGCACCTCCGAGCAGGGCTCCGACTTGAGTGCATGCGCTCAGCAGGGAGGCGGTCTTGCCGTCGATCATGTCCCAGTAATCCCGGATCGCGAGGCTTGTTTTGTTTTGATATGCGAGATCTAGGAATTGTCCCCGCGTTAGGTTGATGCAAGCGCGCTGCAGTATGCCCGCAACGTCGACGACGGTCTCGGCGGAGAAGCGCCGTCGAAGATCCAAAGCGGCCTCGTTGGCAAGTGCCAAGAAAGCGTCACCGGCGTTAATTGCCAGAGGTATTCCGACCTTCTTCCAGAGCGCGATGCGCCCTCGCCGCGTCGGAGAATTGTCCTGGATATCATCGTGGACGAGCGAAAAGTTGTGCAGGATTTCGACCGCGGCCGCGGCCGGCAGCGCCTCACGCCAGTCTCCAGCGACTGAGGCGCTGACGAGCAGAACCAGGAGCGGGCGAATTCGTTTGCCGGCGCGTCGCGCATGTCCGCCTCGCCCGGTCCACCCCATATGGTAGGCCAGCATGTCGTGAAACGATTTGGCTTTCCCTCCACCGAGGCGGCGGATTTGACCCTGCAGCTCGGATTCGATGGCGCGGAGCATCTGGCCTACCAGTTGCTCACCTCGGTCTACGCCCACTCTGCCTCCTCTCGCCCCCCCAGCACGTGCATCCCGCGGAGTTCTCTGCCAAGTTGCTCGGGTCCCGTGAAGTGAATGCTGGTCAGTCCAAGCTCTCGCGCCGCGGTGACGTTGCCAATTCCATCATCGATGAAGAGACATTCCTTGGCCGGGCGGCCGATCCTCTGGAGTAGCAGCTTGAAAATGCCGGGTTCGGGTTTGGCCATTCCTACGGCCCCGGAAATCACGATATCATCGAAAAGTGCGAGGAAGTCGAATCTCGCTTGAGCCACGGGGAACGTTTCGGCAGACCAGTTACTCAGGCCGTAGATCGAGTATCCTGCGTCCCGGAGCCGGCGCAGTATTTGGATCGAACCCGGAATCGCACCGGCCAATGAGCACTCCCAAGAGTCCTTGTAGACTCTGATGAGAGCCGCATATTGCGGGAAGCGGCTCGACAACTCTGCAACCACTTGTTCGAAAGGACGGCCCCGGTCTTGTTGCAAGTTCCACTCTGCGAACCCGATCTCTGAAAGGAATGCCTCGACAGCCGTATCGCTCTCAAAGAACCGACGATACAGGTGGCGCGGGTTCCAATCCAATAAGACGCCCCCAAGATCGAAGATAATGGCCCTGATCGGCGATTCACTCATGGCCTGCAAATGGTACCTCGGTGATCGATCGTGTCTACGGAGTGCGACGGCGCCACAACTCGTGGCCGCCAGAACGGGTCGCGGCGCACAATGGCATCGACCGGTCACGCCCGGAAGCCGAAATCCAACGCGTTAGGATCCAGCGGCGACAGGTCCGATAGGACATCGATGTCGACATACATCAGATCGAAAGTCACGGAAAGACCGCAGCCGTTGAAGGCAGCTATCGTCCCAAGAGCTGCGTCGCTTTCAGGCGTGGCACGTTAGGAATTCCAGCGGCAAACATCGCTACCTGTATCTCCCTCAGAACCACGCGCACGGTTTCAGTAGCTCGATCGGTCGACACAGAGGCAGCCTTGAGAAAACCAGCGGCCATGCCCCCCAGGGTGGCACCCAGGGCGATGCATTTTGCAACGTCCAGGCCGTCCTTTAGGCCTCCGCTGGCGAAGACTATCATCTGGGGCACGGCCTTGCGCACCATCATGATCGACTCAGCAGTTGGGATGCCCCATCCCACGAAGGTTGCAGCGAGCCGTCGCGTGAACTCGTCTGGCGCTCGGTGCATTTCGACCTGCGACCAGCTGGTTCCGCCTGCGCCTGCCACATCAATCGCTGCGACACCGCAATTCGCCAGGAGCTTTGCGGTCCGCCCGGAGATTCCCCAGCCGACTTCCTTGGCGATCACTGGCACCTCGATGGCTTTGCAGACCTGCTCAATGCGTTTGGCGAGGCCTTTGAAGCGAGTATTGCCGCCCTCCTGGACCGCCTCCTGCAGCGCGTTCAAGTGCAGGTAGAGAGCGTCAGCTTCGATCATGTCCACGGCACGGCGGCACTCATCCACCCCGTAGCCGTAGTTCAGTTGAACGGCACCAAGGTTGGCGAACAACAGAATGTCGGGGGCGTAGCGTCGAACCTGATACGTCGGAACCTGTGCATGATGCTCAAGCGCGGCCCGTTGCGAGCCAACGCCCAGCGCCACGCCAGCGGCCTGCGCCGCCTCCGCCAAGCGGCGGTTGATCGTTCGGGCCTGCGGGGTGCCGCCGGTCATGGATGAGATTTGCACCGGCGCCGCCAGCCGCCGGCCAAATAACGTCAGGCTTGTATCCACATCCTCCAGATTTAGTTCCGGGAGTGCCTCGTGCGGGAGGTAGTACTTCTCCAAACCGGTCAGGACGGCGGAGCGCACATCCCGTTCGAGATTGATCTGAAGATGTTCGGCTTTTCTGCGCTGTACGGGCGCAACTTTCGGCATGGGGCAGTGTTCCTTTGAATGAAGAGTGAGTGGGCGCCTGTGTTACAATGGGCGCGTCGAAATCGCTAGCATACGGAGGATTGAGTCATGGCTGACACCTATGCCGAAGTGAAGAAGATCATCGTGGACCTGCTGGGCGCTGACGAGAAGAAGGTGATCCCTGAGGCCCGCTTCAGAGAGGACCTCGAGGCAGACTCCCTTGATTTGGTGGAATTGATCATGGCCTTTGAAGACAAGTTCGGGACCGAGATCTCGGATGAGGCCGCGCAGAAAATCACGACCGTGGGTGAGGCCGTCTCGTATATTGACAGCCACAAGTGAGAGTGACACTGGAGCAGCGAACTTGAGTTCGTGATCGGGCTCCAATCCGCCGCCATGATCGCTGTGATTATAACCGCAGAGCCGCCCGTCGAGGCGGCTCTGCGGTTCTTGTGTGCAAGTCGGACCTTGGCCTCCGCAGCCCTCCAACCGTTCCCCAGCGCCATCACTTCAACAAGAGCGGAATTTCCTCCGGGTGCTTCGCCACTTCCACACCAGCTGCCTTAAGCGCCTTGATCTTATCCGCCGCTGTGCCAGAGCCACCCTCGATGATTGCGCCGGCGTGCCCCATGCGCTTTCCAGGTGGGGCCGTCTGACCCGCGATGAATGCAACCACGGGTTTCGTCATCTTGGTCGCGATGAATTCAGCAGCCTTGTCTTCGTCGGTGCCGCCGATCTCACCAATGAGCACGACCTTCTCGGTCTTCGCATCGTGCTCGAACATTTCCAGGACATCAATGAAATTGGTCCCATTGATCGGATCGCCGCCGATGCCGACGCAGGTCGAAGCGCCAAACTTGTGGAGCTTCAACGCGTAGAGCACCTCGTAGGTAAGCGTGCCTGACCGGGAAACGATGCCGACGTTGCCGGGGATCGAGATATTACCCGGAATGATGCCTACTTTGCACTCACCAGGAGTCAGCAACCCAGGGCAGTTGGGACCCACCAGCCGCACCTTTTTCTGGTCGATATAGTTGCACACCCGCATCATGTCCTGGACGGCAACACCCTCTGTGATGCAGACGATTAGAGGTATCCCGGCGTCTGCAGCCTCAAACATGGCGTCAGGGGCTCCCCGCGACGGTACGAAGATGCACGAAGCGTTGGCCCCAGTTGCCTCGACCGCGAGCCTGACCGAGTCGAAAACGGGGACCTTGCCGTCGAGCACCCATTCACCGCCCTTACCCGGCCTCACGCCCGCCACGACATTGGTGCCGTAGGCCGCCATCTGGGTTGTGTGGAACAAGCCTTCATTTCCCGTAATGCCTTGCACCAGCAGGCGCGTATTCTTGTCTACAAGTATGCTCATCTAGGTATCTCCCTCATGGAGCATGGCGCGATCTCTGCATCATCGTTTTGCGCTATGTTGTTTTGCCCTTAGCCGCCTCAACCGCTTTCCTGGCGGCATCCGCCAGGGTATCGGCAGTGATCATGTGCGCATCCGCCAGCAGCTTCTGCCCTTCTTCGGCGTTCGTTCCGACCAGGCGTACGACAATCGGGACCTTCGGCTTGATTTGTCGAGTGGCTTCCAGGATGCCGTGAGCTACCTCATCGCCGCGCGTGATCCCTCCAAAAATGTTCAGCAAGATTGCCTTCACGTTGGGGTCTCCCAGGATGATGCGCATCGCGGCCGCGACTTTATCGGCGCTGGCGCCGCCTCCGATATCCAGGAAGTTTGCGGGTTCTCCGCCAAAGAGCTTCACGATGTCCATGCTGGTCATGGCAAGACCCGCGCCGTTCACCATGCAGCCGATGTCGCCGTCCAATTTGATGTAGGTCAATCCATACTTGCGCGCCTCTGTCTCCGCCGGGGCTTCCACATCGATATCCCGCATGTCTGCCAGGTCACTGTGCCGATACAGGGCGTTGTCGTCGATGATCATTTTGCCGTCCACTGCCACCAGATGGCGGTCGACGGTGATTACGAGCGGATTGATCTCAGCGAGTGTGGCGTCGTTGTCGGTGTAGGCACGCCACAGGCTTGCTGCGATAGTCCCAAATTCCTTCCAGTGATCACGCGGTAGATCGATTGAGGCCGCAATGTCGCGGGCCTGGTAGTCCCGCAATCCCAGCAGCGGATCTATGTGGACCTTGCATATCTTCTCCGGCGACTTGACCGCGACCTCCTCAATTTCCATGCCGCCCGCCGCAGAGGCGATCATCACCGGTTTCCGAGCGGCGCGATCGTTCGTGATGGAGAAGTAGATTTCCGTGTCAATGGCGGCCGCCTCATCGACCAGGACCTTGCGAACCGCTAGCCCTTTGATTTCCATGGCGAGGATGCGCGTGGCCAACTGCTGGGCCTCAGCCGGATCCTTTGCCAGCTTCACGCCTCCTGCCTTCCCCCGGCCACCCACCAACACCTGGGCCTTAATGACAACGCGGCCACCCAACTCTTCAGCGATTGCTTTCGCCTCGCTTGCGGTGGTCGCCACCCGACCCTTGGGGATCGGAATTCCGTATTTGGCAAAGATCTGCTTGGATTGGTACTCATGAAGTTTCATGCATCATCCCTTCGTTCCCCTTCAAAGCGTCTGGATTCTACCACCCGGGTCCTCAGTGGCTGGGTCAAGGGCAGCCCATTTGGAAATCCCGCGACTAGGGTACCGTGAATCGCATGACCCTATTGTTACCTGCGTCGGTCACCCATATGTGTCCATTTGCGTCGATTGCAATGCCTGCGGCAATTCCAAACGTTGTCGACGTGCTGCCATAGTCGCCCCATGTTTGCAGAAGCTGACCATCGGTGGTGTATTCGATGACGCGGAAGCCCTCCGGGTCGGTCACAAAGACATGCCCCCTGTTGTCCACAGCTATGAACGGCTTGTTATCGACGGATTGGCCGTTCCAGCCCGCAACATCCCATTGTCTCAGCGGTGTGAATGTCAGACCGTCCGGCGACGGCATGAACGTCTGAACGCGCTGGTTCCAGGTGTCGGTGATATAGATGACGCCATTGGCGTCAAGCGCGATTCCCACAGGTTCATCAAACTTGCCAGGGTCCAGGCCCGCTGCCCCGAACTGCGCGATGTAGCTTCCATTGCTGTCGAATACGACGACGCGCTTGTTGCCAGTGTCCACAACATACACATGCCCCTGGGCATCTACTACGATGCCGCGCGGACCATAGAAGGTGTCTTGTTGAGATCCGGCCGGTCCGAATGACGACCACATCTTGAGAAACTGGCCGTCCGCCGTGAACTTCTGTACCCGGTAGTTCCACGTATCAGCAACATACACAGATCCGTCGGGTCCCACTGCGACGCCCCAGGGCTCATTGAAGGTCGCAGCTGGCGCATTTGGATTCGGACTGTTGGTCTGATTGCCTGAGGACGTGCCCCATTGCGCCAGCAAGTGCCCTGTCTGGTCAAAGCGCAGGATCCGGTGATTTCGGGAATCCGCCACATAGAAGGAACCATCCGGCGCAAATGCCATCGAACGTGGTGCGTTCATCGGTGGCACAATCCCGGTCGACTCTATGATGGCATCGGCTGCCAGTGTGATTATCTTGCCGGCGTATGGATCGATTTGGACGGCCTGTTGGGCCGAGGGTGCCACACCGTATTTCCATATTTGCTGTGCTACATCCTTCTTGATATACATGCGCATCTGGTCGGCTGGCTGCCATGTAGCCAGCGTCAAGTCAGTGTGCCCGGTCGCGGCAGCGTACGCGGTGTAGTCGCGATTCAGCCAAATGTCAACGATGCCGGCGCGTATGGAGGGATTCAGGATGGCAGAGCAAATCCGTGAGAAATCTTTGGTCGGGAACAGCCTGAAGATCGACAGCACGCCTCGACACGAATACTTTTCATCGAATGGGGCGGGCTGCCGATCACTTACCATGCCGAAGTAGTCTTGGTTGGGCCACCACATGCGGATGTAATCGAAGCGGTAGTAGCCGGGCCCAAGTGCCGGCTCGATCTTGTCAAAATTCTTGGAGTCAACGATGACGATGGTTGAGTCACGCAGCGATCGCGTGGGCTGATCAAAAGAGTGCTGGTTGGTGAAATCGCGCAAATACCAGACGAAGGGCCAGGATACGCCTGTGTCCGGCGAGCTTGCGTCGTAGGCAATGTTGACGCCCATGCCGCCCGTCGTCCGCTGTGAAATTTCCGTGGCCTGCTGGATCACGTCCTTGACGCCCCGGGCCCCGTGCGCATAGACCAGATACTCGGTTGCGTTGTCATAGTTGATGTAAGACGCCCGGAAAGCGGCACGGATGGTTAGAATGCCCAGCAACCCGAAGAATGTCAGCACGGCTACGCGCGCTATTTGGACGCCCGGCCAATCGCGAAGCAGATAGATGGCTGCGATGGCACTGCCTACGGCCACGAATGCGGGTAACAGGAAGCCACTGGTCGCCTGAAGCTGCTGCAGGTCTTTGCCCTGGAAGGGCGAGGTGGGGCTAAGCCACGCCACGACGACGGCGGTAAAGCTGCTGACGAATACAAAGATCATGCCCAGTGCCAGCAGTGCCTTCTGTCGGCATACCTGCGGCCAGTCGGTTTGGTCAAGTACTCGCCCCAGCCCCCAACCTGCGAAAAGGATCAGCGGCCAAGCTAGATGGTACGTAAGCCACGGCATCTTCTCGCCGGCAATGCTGAAGGCCGTGATGCTGGCTAGGATCCACCAGAGCAGCAGGCTGAATGCATTTGGGAAGTTGCTGGCTTCAACCGAATCAGGGGTGCTCTCAGCCGAGCTGATGTCCTCGACATCTGTGGGCTGGCGCCGCCGGATGCCGAGGACCAGGGCCAGAATAGCCCCGAGGAGCGGTAGAAACTCGTAAATAGGAATCAACACCAATATGTAGTAGTACCAAGGCTGGCTGCCGCGCTGAACGCCCTGCTGCACCAGCCAATAGCCGAGGGAGCCCACTACGCCGGTGAAGAACCCGTCCGTGTTCGTGAAAATGGTCGTGTAGAACACTGTGAATGGGAGCCAAAACGTCAGCGCGAGCTTCCACCAGTTCTTGCTCCATAGCTGGCCCGCTGCAATGGACAGGGCAAAGGCAGCACCCAGAAAGATTCCGACCAGCGTCACATCATGCGGCGTGATCGCTTGGAGTTCGGCCGCTGTCGTGGGAATTTGTACGTGCAGCTGGCCCTCGAAAAGCTTGAGGGCGAAAGGGCTGAGCATGGGAAGCACAAGCGTTCCAGTCAGCATCAACAAGTCAAATGAGCGCTCCTCCTTCACGCGCTGCCACGTATAGCCGCGAAGTAGGCAATAGGCGGCCGCCAAAATGGCCACGAAGCCAGCCAGACCCAGTAGCACGCCGACGGAGGCTGGCCCGGCCGGTGCAATCAATGGTGAGGTCGTGGCGGAGGGATTTGCGGGCGAGGCAACCTCCGTGGCTCCCAGGGTCGCCGTTTGCCGATTTGCGATCGCGAACGCTGCACCCGCAGCGATCAGGAGTATTCCGAGTGACAAAGACAGGACGAAGGCACGGTATAACGCGGCGCTGTCCCAACCCCGGCGCGTCACGCGCACAATGAAGTAGGCGGCCAAGAAGATCAAGAGTTGAGCCGAGTATATGAAAGCGGTTTCTTTGTCGATGAAGTGCAGCAGTAGCGTGGCTGTCAGCACGTAAAGGTACTTGCGCTCACCGCATTCGAGATAGCGCAGGACCGCGTAAAGCATGAGGACTCCGGAGAAGATTGCATACGGATCCTCTCTGACGTACCGCCCGTAGAAGAGCATGATCGGTGAAATGACCATGAGCAGGCCCGCGATGAGCCCCCCGGTCTTGCCGAGGTAGCGTCGCCAATACCAGGCAAGAGCGATTGTGGCAATATTGAAGGCAGCTGCCGGCAATCGGGCTGCGAAGTCACTTGGCCCCAAGAAGAAATAGGACAGAGCAATAAGGTGAAATTGGAGGGGACCGTGCATCATCGGGTTGTGCTGGTAGCCGTCGCCCTTGTAAAGCAACCACGAGAAGTAAGTATGTAGGCTCTCGTCGTGGCTCATCACTCTTGCGCCCAAGTTGTAAAGGCGGGAGACTACGGCCACTATGAGAATGGCCGCAAACAGTGCGTGTGCGTAGGAAATTGACGGCATGGCGCGCAGGATCGGGCGCTCAAGCCAGGACGTCGAGTGTTGGTCCGTATTCATTAGTGCCTCTCGGCAGTGGGATGGCTCACTATAATGCACAGCCTAGGTTCTGGCAAGCAACCGCGGTTTGTCGAGGAGGTGAGCATTTTAGAGAATGTCTATATTGCGCATAGCCAATATCACACCAAAAAATACCACGTCCCAACACCACCTCAAACAACAAGCTGCCCACATCCAGCCTGAATATCAATACCTCTGCGTAACCGAATGGTACAGGGGATGCCTGCTCGCTCCAGTTGGTCTTTGAAGATCTCGGCTCGGTCGCGCGATGAGGCCGTGCCTTTATAGCCCCGCGTTGGATTCAGCGGTATGGCATTGACATGGCAGGCAATCCCTTTCAGGCGCTCCGCCAGCCTGCGAGCTTGCTCGGGCGTGTCATTGACCCCACGGATGAGTGCCCATTCGAATGTCACTCTGCGACGCGTCATCACAGCATAGTAGCGGCAGGCGTCCAGCACCTCCTGGATGTCGTACTTACGGTTGACCGGCATCATGCTCAGCCGCAGATCATCGTCGGCCGCGTGAAGCGAGATGGCGAGGTTGGCTTGACGCCTCTCATCGGCGAAGCGCCGGATCATGGGCGCGAGGCCCACAGTAGAGACCGTAAACCGTCGAGCCCCGAAGTTGTAGCCGTTGGGGTCATTCAACCGATCGATTGCGCTCATTGTATGCTCGTAGTTATGGAACGGCTCGCCCATCCCCATGACGACGATATTCGTGACCTTTTGGTCGGCTTCTTTCAATCTGCGTGCATAGTACATGACCTGCGCAATGATTTCCCCGCTTGACAAGTGCCTCTTGAAGCCCATCTGGCCGGTGGCACAGAACACGCACCCCATCGCGCAGCCGGCCTGCGACGATATGCATAGCGTTCTGCGCCGGTCGTAGCGCATCAGGACGGTCTCGATCCGCAGACCATCCTTAAGCCTGAAGGCCGTCTTCTGCGTCCGGCCGTCAGCCGAGTCGAGCTTTCCATCGGGGGAGAGGATCGCCAGGTCGAAGGTCTCGACCAATCGCTGACGGAGTGCCTTGGGTAGATTGGAGAACTCGGACCACGACTCGTGCAATTCCGCGTAGAGGCCTTGCCAAATCTGTGTGCCCCGATAGGCAGGTTCGCCCCAGGATTGGAGGGTTGACGTAATCGCGGCGCGATCAAGGTCATAGATGAACATGCCGACTTGGGCGCACTACGCCCCGATGAGTTCCGCGAGATCCCGTGAGACCAGATCGGGCTGCGGCTGCCATGCCTCGGCTTGGGCTCGGGTGCTCACACCAGAAAGCACAAGTGCCGTCCGGGCGCCAAATGCCTGACCACCGGCAACATCAGTCTCCAGGCGGTCGCCCACTACCAGGATCTCACTGGCCTGCAGATGCATTCTCTGAGCGGAGAGTTGCAGCATAAACGGCGCAGGCTTACCGACCACGATTGGCTGGGCACTTGTTGCGGCAACGATAGCTGCGAGAATCGCGCCAGCTCCTGGTACCAGACCCGCGGGCGTTGGAAAGCTCACATCGGGATTGGTCCCGTAGAACGGCACACCACCCCGGATATGCAGGGAGGCGCGGACTAGTTTTCGGTAGGTCAGGGTTCGATCGAACCCGACCACCACCGCCATAACTGCCGCTTCATCAGTTGGATCAGTGATGACGGCAAAGCCCTGCTGCGTAAGCGCCTGGATAACGCCGTCCTCCCCGACGACGAAGACGGTACCCCGCTTGGGAAATCTGGCACCCAATGCATCGGCGACCGCATCTGCGGAAGTGGCAATTTGCGAAGGCTCGAGGTCCATGCCGAATCCGTGCAGCTTCGCGACGTATTCGGCAGGTGTCGCCGTAGCATTATTGGTCGCCAATATCAATTCCAGACCGCGATCCTTGATGCAGTCAGAGATCGCGCGGAGATCGCCGATGGGGGTGGTGTCCTTCCAAAGCACGCCGTCCATGTCGACGATCAACCCTCGAACAGCCGGCGTAAGCTGATCGAGCATACAGGTTTTCCTGACCGGCACCTGCTGCCCCAACGCCTTCACTTGAGTTTCTTCATTAGGTATGCAAGGGCCGGGCCGTCGATCCAGCCTGCCTGCGGATCCGCGCGCTCCTCGAAATTCTCGTTGTGAATAAAAGTCCGAAAGGCAGCTTGCGTGGCATCGTTGTACACACCATCTGCAGCTGTATAGTAGCCCAGCCGCTTCATAATGCGCTGAATGTCTTTTACAACCTCGCCGCTGAGTTTGACACGCTTCGCGCGTGGGCTCTTTTCGAAATAGAGGTGGTGGAGCTCAAGCAGCTCCACAAGACGAGGGACCGGGTTTAGATCGTCATCCACGCGATAGTCCACCCACCGATCGTTGTGACCGCCATACCCTGCACCACTCTTGACAACCAGTAGTGCCGCGGATTGCCGGCCTCGGCGGTCGCCGCCAGCACGATTGCCGGCCAACAGCGCGTTCATGAGCCGTTCTGGCAGGGCGCGCTTTGAGGCCCGAAACGCGTGTTCCATCGCTCTCACAACTTCCGGCCCGGCGAGTATGTTGCCCTGAATCGCGTAGCCCGCGCCGCTCAGGCCGCCCGCCCATTCGGCACAAGATCCTCCGGTGTAAGTCGCCGAGCCTCCTTTGGCGTCCACAAGTCCAACTTGCCGGTTGTCGCGATCCGCATCGCGGGACAGCAATTTGCGCAGTGCGTCATCAGCCGAAAGGCCAGAGGCCATCAGCTTGAGGCCCCGAGGACCATATGAAGTATTGGCCAGCGCTTGTGTGGCAACGGCCCCCACCCCGGCTTGCGCCCAGGGAACTATCGCCCCAGCGGCCGGGAATTTGGATGCAACCGCGATTCCCCAATCCCCCGCCTTGAGATCGCACGCCACAATTGAAAACGTCGCTAGCATGTGCATTGATCAGAGTATCGACGCGATGGGGGCGGGCTCACGGCCCGCCCCGATGCTCCTGGCTGCGTCAAGCTCAGGCTTTTGATTTCTCTTTCGGTTTTTCGGGCATCTCAAGCACCTGATCTACCAAGCCGTATTCCACCGCGCCCTTGGCGTCCAAGTAGAAATCGCGGTCCGTGTCGCGCACGATAACCTCCAGCGGTTGACCTGTGTGATACGCAAGGATCTCATTCAACGATGCCTTCTGCCGCAGGATTTGTCTGGCTGCAATCTCAATGTCCGTCGCTTGTCCCTGCGCTCCGCCCAGTGGCTGGTGCATGTGAATGGTGGCGTGTGGCAGGGCATACCGTCGGCCCTTCGTTCCGGCCGTCAGTAACACGGTGCCGAAAGAGGCAGTCACCCCGACGGCGACTGTACTGATGGGATTCGAAATCATCTTCATCGTATCGTATATGGCGAAGCCCGCATAGACTTGCCCGCCGGGCGAGTTAATATACATTTGGATCTCTTTCTCGGAGTCCTCATGGTTGAGGAACAGGAGTTGAGCCACAACCACGTTCGCGACCTGGTCGTCAATGGGAGTCCCCAGGAAGATGATGCGCTCCTTGAGCAGAAGCGAGTAGAT
>JBGPAT010000018.1:0-17717 GCA_041480885.1 Anaerolineae bacterium | reverse complement strand
TCCTTGGAAGGCATTTCGGTGCCGAAGGCGAAGCCGTGCAAGTTAACGGGCTTGAGGTGGCGTACCACGATCCTCGGGGCGTGTCAGGCATGGCGCTATCATACGCGACGTCGCCGAGGGGCGCGTGCCACAATCAATCCGACTACTTCTTCGTTGATTGGGGGCATACTCAGCCAGACATTGGCATTGAATTCTTTCCGCGGCACGCGCATGCGGAAAAGTCGGCTAATGTCGCGCGAGATCAGGATTGGCGCACGATCTACAATGCGATGGTGATGTGCGTCTTTGCCAACATTTCGCCGCAGATACAAGCGGACCTGATTAATGCTGCCTGCGGCTATGATTGGACCCCCACGGAGATGCTGAGAGTTGGAGAGCGCGGCTGGACGATGAAACGCGCTATCAATAACCGGCTGGGCTTGACGGCCGAAAATGACCGGCTCCCGAAGGCGTTGTTGGAACCGCTCGCAAGCGGCGGCTCCGAAGGATTTGTCGCGGACATTCAGGGAATGCTCTATGCGTACTACGAGGCGCGCGGCTGGGATTTCCAGAATGGTTATCCCACGCGGGCCAAGCTGCATGAACTCGAGCTGGACAACGTTGCGGATGACCTTTGGAGTTGATTGCGGCACGCACCTGGCGGCCGCGGCTTGACGGTGGGAGGACTAACATGAAGCTGGTTTCTGTGGAGGAAATGAGGGCAATCGAAAAAGAAGCCGATGCCAGAGGCTTGACCTATGCTCAAATGATGGAGAACGCGGGACAGGGACTGGCGGAGGTTGTTCAAGAACTATCCATCGATGAGAGTGAACGAGAGATCTTCGGCCTGGTGGGCTCCGGCAACAACGGGGGCGACACCCTCGTTGCACTCGCCCATCTGGCGGCCGACGGTTGGCGCGCGCGCGCCTATTTGATCCGGAGGCAGGACGACAACCTGGTGCAACGCTTGGAAAAGGCGGGCGGACAGGTGATCCACGCAGACGACGATAGGGAATTCACGGGATTGGTCACCTTTGCCGAAGCTGCCAGCGTTGTGCTGGATGGCGTATTGGGCACCGGCATGCAACTTCCATTGCAGGGTGAAATCCGCCTCGTGTTGTCCAAGGC
The DNA here is from genome assembly GCA_041480885.1 of Anaerolineae bacterium. GTDB lineage: Bacteria > Chloroflexota > Anaerolineae > Anaerolineales > Villigracilaceae > Fen-1038. The sequence goes on along the minus strand of JBGPAT010000018.1, from coordinate 16,610 downwards.
CAAGGAGATTCTTGCACACGCGACCGAAATGCCGTATGTGATCGCGGTAGATTGTCCATCCGGCCTGGATTGCGATTCTGGCGAAGCCGCCCCCGAATGCATCTCCGCAGATCTCACCGTGACGATGGCAGCCGTCAAGCAAGGGCTATTGAGAATGCCAGGCTACGAGTTGGTCGGTGACCTACAGGTTGTGGATATCGGGCTGCCGCCCGATCTCGCGTCGCTGCTTTCCGTGCGCATGGAAGTCGCCGAGCGGGACTTGGTGGCTTCGATCCTGCCCGTACGCCGACTGGATGCGCACAAAGGCACCTTCGGCACGGCCCTGATAGTGGCTGGATCCGTGAACTACACCGGCGCTGCATATCTGGCGGGCAAGGCTGCCTACCGAGTTGGGGCTGGGCTCGTGACCCTGGCTGTACCAGCGCCGCTGCATCCGGCACTGGCCGGTCAATTTCCCGAAGCAACCTGGCTGCTGTTGCCAAACGAGGTTGGCGTCATTTCGCGCAACGCCGGGGGAGTGCTGGCTGCAGGCGTCGAACGGGCGACAGCCGTCTTGATCGGACCCGGCCTTGGAACGGAAGACACCACGAAGGAGTTTGTTGCCGACTTGCTATCGGCAGCGTCGGGGGGCAAGGCGGCCGCGGCCCGCATCGGCTTCCTGCAATCAGATCGCGGCAATCAGAAGGATTCCGACAGCCACTGGCCTCCCGTGGTCTTCGATGCCGACGGCCTAAGGCTGATTTCAAAGATCAAAGACTGGCACCGACTTCTGCCGCCCTTGTCTGTGCTCACCCCGCATCCCGGTGAAATGGCGGTATTGACGGGTTTGGACAAAGATGAGATTCAGCGGAGCCGACAGTCCGTTGCTGGCAAGTACTCGAAGGAATGGGGGCACGTCGTTGTCCTCAAGGGAGCTTTCACCATTGTGGCCGCGCCCGATGGTCGAACCGCGATCATCCCGGTCGCCTCGGCGGCTTTGGCGCGAGCTGGGACCGGCGATGTGCTGGCTGGTCTCATCGTGGGCCTGCGCGCTCAGGGCGTGGCGGCCTACGAGGCGGCAGTTGCCGGGGCATGGCTGCACGCCCAAGCTGGGCTATATGCGGCCAGCGCGCTCGGAACCACGACCTCGGTGCTGGCAGGCGATCTTCTGGAGTCGATCCCCGACGTGCTTAGGGATCTTGAGCGCAAGGGCTAAATCGCGATGCTGGCTGGGGTCTCCGCAAAAAGAGGGCACGCCCGATTGCCTGGGGGTGTCCTCTTTTTGCAGAACGCTCAACAGTGCCGTCATTGATCCCGCGGTCTCAGCCTTCGGATGAAAGACTTACGCGAGGAACGGCGGAGCCGAGACCGGTGCGCGCTAACTCTTGAGAAAATCCTCCAGAGCTTCCTTGCTGATGCGGTAGGCGCTGCCCAGCTTCTTGGCTTTCAGGCTCTTGTCCTGGATGGCGGACATCACATCCTCTTCGGATACTTTGAGAATCGCCGCGGCCTCGGCGGGGCTCATGACATCCGGTATGGAGGCTGGCTTGGCTCCGGCTGCACCCTGTTGCTGTATCGCACCCGAGGTTGCCTGCTGCATGAGATTGCCGATCCCCATTCCGGCCCCGATTCCAGCCGTAAGGCCCGCGCCCCCACTCGGATTCTGCGCCGCATCCCGCATGGCATCCGCGGCTTGAAGCTGAGTGTACGTCGCCATATCGAGCATGCCCATCGCTCGCAATTCCTCAGCCGACTTGTCCGAGGGCTTAAGGTTGCCGACGTAGAAGGATTTGAGAGTCAGACCGAGGGCCTCGAAGTCATCTTGCACCTTGGCACGAACCCCCGCGCCGATCTCTTCGGTGAGCCCAATCATTTCCGGTACGGCGTGCTTGGCGGCTGTCTCGCCGAGAATATCTTGCAGCTTGGAGAGGAGCATGGTTCGGAGCCGGTCCTCGATGTCTGACGTGTTGTAGGCTAGTCGCGCCCCGACAATCTGCGTCACGAATTGCTGCGGATCATGGACCTGAAACGAGTAGGTGCCGAACCCCTGTAGCAACGCCACGCCCAATCCCATGCCCGGGTTCCGCACAATGATTGGCTGCGGCGTGCCCCACTTTCTGTTGGCAAACTCGCGGCGCGCAACAAAGTACACTTCCGCGGGGCAAGGTGTGCGGTCACTGAACGCTTTGCCGATCAAGTTGATGAGGAGCGGGATATTGGCGGTCGCAATTGTATGGCGGCCAGGGCCAAAAACGTCCAGCGCGTTCCCGTCGCGAAAGAAGACCGCAGACTGACTCTCTCTGACGATGACCTGTGAGCCGATGCGGAAATCGCCGATCCCCTCTTCTGGAAACCGATGGACGATTTCATCGGTCATCTCATCAGGGTATTCAATGACATCGAAGATTCTAGCCATTTTGACAACTCTCCTTTTTCATCACTGCAATTCGATTATAGCCGAGGGGCAGGTGGCCTACAAGCGCATTCCTCCCCATTCCGTATACGAGCCCCTGGCGGCCGAGGTTGCACCGACTGAACGCCAGCCTAGCGATCCGGTGTCGCCTTCAGCTCGAGCCCCGACACCTTTGGTTCGGCCCGCATGCTCCGGCCAGTGCCGCGCTCGCGAATCATCAGAATTTCGGCCATGATGCTGACCGCGATCTCCTCGGGCGTCTCTGCCTGCAATTCCAGTCCCATCGGAGAGTGGACGCGAGCAAGCCGTTCCCCGGATATGCCGCGGGCTTCCAGTTCCTTGAGTGTGGTGGCCCAGCGGCGCTTGGATCCGATGACCCCGATGTAGGCGGCGGGCGTGTCCAGCAAGGCCGGCAGTCCCGCAACGTCCACTGACGAACCCCGTGTCGTCAAGATCAAATAGGTTTGGCGATCAATCCTGAGTGTCGAGGGCAATTGCTCCATCGACCCGGTGCAGAACTCGTCGGCATCCGGCACAGTCTCTTTGTTGCAAAATTCTGGCCTATCGTCCGAGACAGCCACCCGGAAGCCGAGCCATTTCGCAAGATGGGCAACAGCTTTTCCGACATGGCCGGCGCCAATCACGACGATCACCGGACGAGGGAGAATCGGTTCCACAAAGACCTCCACTTGGCCACCGCAAACCCCCGGATCCCCGCGGGCAGGATCGCTCATGTTGTAATGCAACAGCCTGGGCTGCCCGTCCGCGAGCGACAGCCGGGCTTCATCTAACACCCGGTGTTCCAAGTCACCTCCGCCTACTGTACCCATAAAGTGCCCGTCCGGGTAGACGAGCATCTTGCTGCCAACGTGGCGGGGGGTCGAGCCTTCACTTCTCACTACCGTGCAGAGAGCGACCGCCTCATGGTCATCTCTGGCGGCACTTAGAGCCTCAAAGAGTGCTTCCATCCAACTTCATCCGTCCGTGATTGTATCCGATTCCGAGGCAGTCGCAGGATGGGGCGAGAGCCGGCCCTGTAGGGTCACCAATAGTTTGATCGTCCGAGCGGTTGCCAGGAGGGATTTCTGTCTGGATTCGGGCAATACTTCTGAAAGGAACGTGAGGCTATGGTCCCCATTGCGGCTGCCAGTCGGGTTCAGGGTTGTTGGTCAACTGCCGCATGCTGTGTCCGTCAGCGCGCATGATATAGAGGTCGGCTTGGCCGTTGTTGCGTAGGGAGTTGAAGACTATGTATTGGCCATCAGGAGAGTAGGCAGCCGCCGCATTATTCCCGCCGAAAGTCAGTTGTGTCGTCGCGCCCGAGCCCACGTCGAGGCGATAGACCTCACGGGCAGCCACCGGACCGGCAAATAGAAGTAAGGCGGTGGCATCCGGCGACCAGGCCACTCCCCCGCCGATGCCGCTGAGGCCGCGTGAGACCTGCCTGGGAGCCGCATTGAGGTTATGGAGGTCCAGCAGAAAGACCTGATAGGTAGACTGCGCATCTACCTGCGCGGTGAAGGCGATGTTCGCGCCATCTGGCGACCAAGCGGCGCCCACAATATCCCTGGGTGTAGCATAGAGTCGATGCGCATTCTCGCCATTTCGTCCCATAATCCACACCGCTGCCGGACGATCTGCGACTCGATTGACAAAGGCAATTTGCTGGCCATCCGGCGAGAACGTGGGCGAGAACGCGTTGCCCACGCTGAAGGTCAGCTGCACCAGTTTTGGGGCGGACGCTTGAGGCGCAACGAGCACGTGGAGCAGCAGCATGTCGAGGTCGAAGTAGTCTCCCGCGTTGACGGCGAAGGCTACAGCTTCGCCATCCGGAGAAATGGCAGGATAGTAAGCGTTTGAGGTCACGTCGGTCAATTGCTCATAACCGCTGCCGTCGGCGTTTATCATGCAGATCTGATTGATGTTACTGCGTGTGCACGTGAAAACGATGTGTCCGCCGTGAACGTCAGTTGGGCGCGGAAGAGGCGTGGGCGTACGTGTAAAGGCGGGGACGCTCACGTTGGCGGGATTAATGCTCGTGAAAAATCCTGAGGGCGTGATCAGGGAGAATAGGAAGATGAGGACGCCCAGGATCAGGAGGCTCACCGGCAGGAACGGTGCACGCGGTGCTCCCCGCCGGAAGAGGCGGGGCCGGTGTCTGCCCGAGTCGTATTTCATGCTCTCGATGCGATGCTAGGTCGTTGCCTCACTATTCGAAGTTGGCAGCTCATGCTGGGACGAAAACGCCGTTGGCGCTATCGGTTTTCTTTTGCCTGTGCCACGATCGTGATCCGACGGCTCGGAATCAGCGCCACGACGGAACCAGAAGATCAAGGCCGACTCGATGGCGACTAGAGCCGGAACGCTCAGCCAGTAAGGGAGACCCACCGCCGCGCCCAGAGTCCAAGACGGCGTGCCAGCTTCGTACTGCCTCCAGATCTGCGGCACGCCGTAGTCGTAGAGCAGAGAAAAACCCCGAAAGGGGGCATCCGCCACGTAAAAGATATCGCGGGTCAATTTGAAGTCGAGCTTCGTAAACTGGATTTGCCCCATCAAAGGGATGAGCATATTCGCGCTGGAGATCAGTGAGAGCGCGCCCAGAGGCCACGCCAAAGCATCCGGTAGCATCGCCAGCGGCACGACAAAAAAGGGCAGAGCCGGAATTATCAGACGGGGGCCAAAGGAGCTGCCGCCCCACCACATAAATGATCCAGCGTTCACCACGAATAACGCCGCCACAGCGAACAGGGAAAGCAGAGCCTCCGCTCGATGGGTCGATGTCTTGAACGCGAGGAGATAGCCTATTGGCGCGAGCAGCAGCACGGGCGACAACCAGAACAACCCGAACTGCGGATCGAATGTGATGTGATAGCTAGCGGAGGCGGTTGGCAAGCGGATGCCCGCGATGCCCAACGACATTACCTGCTGGAACTTGTCCTCGGCTTCGTGGGTATAACCAAACGCAAGCACCGATCCGTACACAACCATGTTGTAGGCGAACATTGCGAGCAAAGGAATCAACGCACCGAGCGCAGCCCAAAGCGCAGCTCTGGCAAGCGCTGGGAAGCCAATTCTTCTGAGAACGTACAATGCGTAAGCCGCCAGGCCAATCATGACGGGTGCAGAAGTGTACTCAGCGATGAAGGCCATGCCCACCGCAAGACCAATCCATAAGAATCTGCCATTGGAGATTGGATGGGTCTGTTCTTCGGTCGAGAAAAGAAGATAGAAGGCCAGGATCAGGAACGCCGCGCCAAGGACGTGACCGTAGAAGACCACACTATACGGCCACATCATCGTACCGAAAGAAATCGCCAGGGTCGGTACCAAGGCCTTCCACGGATTGCCCGTAATCTTGCGCGCAACCAAGTACGTGGCGAGTCCGCTGAGGGTGAACGCAGCACCCATGACGCCCGTCGTGAGGACATGCTTTACCAAAATGCTACTGAACGTCATGCCCAGCATCGCGCCCATTCTATAGAGGAGAAAGTACAAAGGCACCGCGAGTAGCGAAGAGCCTATCGCCTTGTCCGAATAGTAGTGCCCGTTATAGAAAGCCTTGTCGCCGGTCGCCCACGTGCCGCTGGCATGGTAGCTGTCAATTTGAAACGTACCCTGTTCTACCACCGCCTTTGTGAGGTCAAGGCGGGAATTGCCGTTCCATTCGGGATCCTGATAGAAGTAAGCTGCGGCCAGAAGCAGCACGACAATCACGAGTCCCAACTCTCGGGTCGCCATCCTGCCTCGCGTGGAAGCGACTGTCATTGGGGCACTTGCCCTCGCAGGGCCCTCCATACTCTTTCCGGCGTCATAGGGATATCGTCGAGGTCGGCCCCCACGGCGTCAAAGACGGCGTTGCCTACGGCCGGGGCGACTCCATCCATGGGGATTTCTGCCACCGCCTTGACGCCGAATGGATGGCTGGGTTCGAATGTCTCCACGAAGATGGTCGTGAGATCGGGGATCTCGTTGGCACGAAAGACATGATAACGATCCAGATCACGTTCTATAGCGTAGCCCTTCTGATCGTAGCGCATCTCCTCGCACAGCGCGTAGCCCAGCGCCTGGATCATACCGCCCTCCACTTGTCCAGAGGCTGTCAGGGGATTCACGATGACGCCAGAGTCGACCGCCATCACCAATTTGTCCACCTCGACCATCCCGGTCTGCATATCGACGGTCACTTCCGCGAACTGCGCTGCGAACGGCGGCGGCGAAGACGGCGACACGTAGGAACCGATCCCCATAATCTGCTCCTGGTCGCTTCGATGCAGCGTGTCCAACGCGATCTCGGCAAGGGGGACAGACCGGCCGTCGGGGGCGTGAGCTTTCTGGCCTGACAATCGTATCGTTGTCGCGTCGGCGACCCTGAGCATCCTGGCAGCCCGAATCCTGATCCTTTCCGCGGCCTGTAGGGCAGCCTTTACCGCGGCGGCTCCGGAGATGTATGTGGTCGAGGAGGCATAGGCGCCCTTGTCAAACGGCGTAAAGTCCGTGTCGGATGAGAACGTAATGATGTCATCAAGGGGCACGCCCAGGACTTCAGCGACCATCTGTGCGATGACCGTATCCGAGCCAGTGCCGAGATCCGTCGCACCGAGCAGCAGGTTGAACGATCCGTCGTCATTCATCTTGACGGATGCGCCGCCCATGTCAAGATAGGGAATCGCTGTCCCCTGCATGACGATTGCCATGCCGATTCCTTTCCGGCGGATTGTCGCATCGCGACCGGGAAGCTCTACACTCGAGCCCACGCCGTCCTGGGGACGGCCTGTGGCCGCCCGCCATGACTCGCTGCCATACTTGCTGTCCCAATCAATGGCTGCTTTTCCCTGTTGGATGCATTGCTCCAAGCCAACCGTGTGAATGATCTCGGGTCGAGGCTCCCGTCCTTCGTTCCACGCAGTCGAAAACGGATGAAATTCTCCGGCACGGACGGCGTTCTTCAGGCGAAATTCGATGGGGTCCAGATGCAGCGCGCGGCAGATTTTCTCCATGTGCCGCTCCACGGGCCAATAGCCCTGCGGAACGCCGTAGCCGCGAAAGGCACCCGCGGGAGGCGTGTTGGTGTAGACGACGTCGGCATGGAAACGGATGTTGGGTGCTGCGCGGTAGGTGCCGTCGCCGACGTAAAGCGCCATGGATTTGTGGCCTGTGTTGCCGGTCACAGTGAGCGCATGGCAGCCGTACGCACCCGTGTCGGAGAGGGCGTACATTTCGTTGGCGGTAATAGTCCCATCGAGTTTCACTCCGGTCTTCATCCTGATTTTCATCGGGTGCCGCGAACGCGTGGCAATGAACTCTTCTTCGCGGGTGCATTCATACATGACCGGGCGTCCCGTGGCGATCGTGAGATGCGCTGCCACATCTTCGATTAGGACTTCCTGTTTGCCGCCGAAGCCGCCACCGATGCGGGGCTTGATGACGCGGATGCGCTTTACCGGCAGGCCCAAAACTGGAGCAAGAATCCGACGCGCATGAAAAGGCACCTGTGTTGAGGTCCGGATCACAAGGCGGTCATCCTCATCCCAGTAGGTGACAACCACATGAGGCTCAATCGAGACCTGTTGCACCTTTGGTACGTCATACTCTGCCTCGAGGATGCGGTCTGCCTCTCTGAACCCTTTTTCCACATCACCGATGTCGATGCGGATCTTGGCCGCCAGGTTGCGGCTTGCCTCAGAGTCGGCGAAGTCTACATACTCGGGCTCGTCATGAATGCAGATGGCTCCCGGCTGCATCGCCTGCGATGGATTGAGAATGGCCGGCAGGATCTCGTATTCCACATCGATCAGACTTAATGCCTTCTCCGCAATCTCTGCCGTCTCGGCGGCTACGAAGGCCACGCGGTCGCCGACGAAGCGGACCTTGCTGTCCAGTGAGAATGTATCCAGCGGTCCAGGAATCGGATCGGATTGGCCTGCCGTTGACCAAACCACGCGGGGCACATCCTGCCAGGTCAATGCTGCGGCAACCCCGGGCAGCGCGCGGGCGGCGCTGGCATCAATGGTCTTGATTCGGGCGTGCGCATGCGGGCTGTGCAAAACCTTTGCGAACAGCATTCCCCGCTTTTCAACGTCAGCCGCAAAGGCAGGTTTACCCTGCACCAACTTCACGGCATCCACCTTCTTCTCAGGTTTGCCAACCACCGCCCATGCCTGTGCCTGCGGAGCGAGGATGACTTTCGGCCTTGTCCGCAACATGGTGAATTGTTCCGCTGGCAGAGCTGGTCCGATATCATAGCCCGGACTCCCGCCTGGCAACGCACCTGATTCCCAGTCGACCGACTCCCATTTCGTTGGTTCTTCACCACGCAAAATCGCGGCGGCCTTGAGGACAGCCTGCACAGGCTTCAGATAGCCCGTGCATCGGCAAAGCACGCCCGACAATGCCTCACGGACCTGGTGTTCAGTTGGATTAGAATTCGTATCCAGCAGTGACTTCGCCGCGAGAATCTGCGCGGGCGTGCAATAGCCGCACTGAATGGCGCCGGTCTCCACAAAAGCCTGCTGCAGAGGATGAAGACCTTTCGTTTGCCGCCAACCTTGGTCGGGATTTTCGCCCAGCGCCTCTATTGTGACGATGGAATGGCTTTGGGCCTGCGCGGCCAGCAGTGAGCCTGCGTTCATTGGACGCCCATCAATCAACACCGTGTCAGCCCCGGTCAGACCGTGTTCATCACCGAATTTGATGCCGTAGTAGCCCAACTTGCGAATGACGGCGAAAAGGGATTCCGCCGGCGCACACTCGGCAACTTGGATCACGCCATTGACGGTCAAATTCACTTTCACGGCAACTCCATTCATCCATTCGGATCGCAAACGGGCAGGGGGTCGGGCACGTCTGAGAATGCGAAGCCAATTGTATCAAAAGCGGGTTGCAATCTCCGACTGCCGTTGCCCGGGAACGACTGGGCGTCGCGAGTAAAACCCACAGGCTGATCGGCTGTCCCGCAACGAAACCACAGGCGGTATTGCGGGGTTCCTGCTATCGGACCAAACCTCAAAGGAGACTCTGTCGTGGGACAATCTGACTTCAAGGTCTACGGCTACAGATGGGTGGTTCTGCTGGCTTTCATGGCCATTGTCGCGGTCAACCAGTTGCTGTGGATCACGTTTGCGGCCGTGACCACTCAGGCCATGGATTTCTATCGCGTTTCTGACCTTGCCATAGGACTACTCTCGCTAAGTTTCATGGTTGTCTACCTCTTTGTTTCATTCCCAGCCTCATGGGTAATCGACACGTATGGCATCCGGATTGGCGTCGGCATCGGGGCTGCGCTGACGGGCGTGTTTGGGCTCGTGCGCGGACTAACGGCAAACAGCTACACATGGGTGCTGATTGCTCAGATCGCGATCGCGGCGGGTCAGCCATTCATCCTCAATGCGATCACCACGATCGCAGCGCGTTGGTTTCCGAGCGAGGAGCGCGCCACGGCCAGCGGCCTCGGATCACTTGCCATCTATGTGGGCATCCTGGCGGGCCTGGCACTCACACCCTATCTTACGCTGCAATCAGGGCTTACCGGCATGCTGACCATCTATGGTGTAATCTCGGCAACTAGCATGTTCGTGTTCTTCATCTTTGCACGGGAGCGTCCGCCTTCACCGCCGTGTCCTCCGGACAAGGAGGCTCGTTCGCTGGTTCTGGACGGCCTGTCGAAGATGATGCGCCAGCGCGACTTCATCCTGCTGCTGATCATTTTCTTCGTGGGTCTGGGTGCGTTCAATGCCATCACGACGTGGATTGAGCAGATTCTCTCGCCACGCGGGTTTTCGGCTCTGCAAGGCGGTGAGGCTGGCGGGATCATGATTCTTGGGGGGATCATCGGCGCCGTGGTCATGCCTCTCCTGTCCGATCGCGCCCGCAAGCGCGTACCCTACTTGATCGTGGCCGTGATCGGTGCCACGGTCGGCTTGGCCGGCCTTACATACATGGCCGGATATCCGGGACTGTTAGTATTCTCATTTGTATTTGGATTCTTCTTGCTGAGTGCCGGACCGCTGGGTTTCCAGTACGGGGCAGAGATCACCTTCCCGGCACCAGAGGGCACCTCCAATGGTTTGCTGATACTCATGGGGCAGATCTCGGGGATTGCGTTCATACTGGGCATGGACGCCTTCAAGGCGCCGGGGACGGGTTCCATGACGCTGCCCCTTTTGGTACTCATCGGGTTGCTAGTGGTTGCCCTAGTCCTCGCAGCGCAGCTCAGAGAGGTTCCCGGCTCAGTGCATTCGGGGCAGATGTAGAGTCCGATAGTCCGCGGCTCGGCGTCAAACGGAGGCCGCGGAGCCCCGGTTGCGCCCGAGACACCGGTCGCCGCTCCTCTGACGAGCCGTCGCGAGTCCACGCGCAAAGCCTACATCTGCGGGCAAATGTCGTCTCTCGGCCGCACTGCCTTGGCAAGACTATAATTGCCCTCTCATGGGACCGCGCTACTTCAGCTTGCCGGAAGCCAACGCTGCTTTGGACGTGATCCGCCCGATGATCGCTGAGATTCTGTCCATCCGGAACAGCATTTTGGAACATCGGCCGGACATATGGCCGGCTATCGAAAGGTCCGCCGGGAACGGTGGCAATGCTGCTCTCAGCAAAGTCGCCGAGGATTTCCAGCGCCTGGATGGCCTTGTCCACGGCATAGTGGGAACGGGTGCTCAAATCAAGGACATCAATTCTGGGCTCTTGGATTTTCCCTCTTGGCGCGGCGATCATGAGGTCTGCCTGTGCTGGAAGCACGGTGAGGATGACATCCGGTTCTGGCATGAGACCGATGCTGGCTTTGCAGGCCGGAGGCCCATCGACGAATTCTGACTGGAACCGAGCCGTCAGGGGAAAATCACGAACAAGAGGGATGCCGGGCGCCGTTCACGCGATTGAAATCGGCCCAAGTTGTGCAGGTGCTCAAGTATGAGGATGGATCGAAAAGGAATTCTCTATGCTGTCGGGGCCTACCTCATGTGGGGGCTGTTTCCGCTGTATTGGAAACAGCTGGAGACCATCCCCGCGCTGCAGTTGATTGGTCACCGGATTGCCTGGTCCTTCATTCTACTCATGCTTGTAATCCTGGTGAGGCGGCAGTATGGCGTCTTTCGCGCTGCACTCAACCCAGCGACTGTCCGGATCTACCTGGTGGCTGCTGTGCTGATCAGCGTCAATTGGTTCACCTACGTGTGGGCTGTCACGCACGGATATGTGGTTGAGGCCAGCCTCGGTTACTACATCAATCCCCTGTTCAGCGTGCTTTTGGGCTTGATCGTATTTCGCGAGCGATTTCGGGCAATCCAATGGCTCCCCATCGGACTTGCCGCGCTCGGCGTGACGTATCTCACGCTCACTTTCGGCTCATTGCCCTGGATTGCGTTGGTATTGGCTGTAACCTTTGGCTTGTACGGCCTGGTAAAGAAGACCGCGCCGCTTGGGTCTCTATTCGGCCTGACCCTGGAAACCGGCTTGCTCTTTATTCCGGCCGTAGGCTACCTCCTTTTCAATGAACTCATTGGGCACGGCGCGTTTCTGCATGCCGGCGTCAAATCGGATTGGATGATGGTGGGGGGAGGTCTGGTCACGGCTGTGCCGCTGTTGCTTTTTGCGAGCGCCGCACCGCGTGTTCCCCTTAGCACGATTGGCGTCCTTCAGTATGTCAATCCCACAATGCAATTCCTATTGGGAGTTCTGGTGTATCACGAGCCGTTCACGCGCGACCGCCTCATTGGTTTCAGCATGGTCTGGGTCGGCTTGGCCCTGTTCTGGATCGAGGGTCTGTATGCGCGACGGCCCGGTGGCGGAATGCCCCTTCCCGAACTCGGCGAGGGCTGACCAAGTCGCAGATGAAATTCCTGTTTATCGGCGGTACCGGTCTGATTAGTTCGGCGTGCTCGGAAATCGCCGTGGCGCGCGGGCATGAGGTCCTCATCCTGAACCGAGGGTTGTCCGGCAAGTACCCGCTTCCGGGCGGGGCGACTCTCTTGAAGGCGGATGTACACGCCGGTTTGGGTACCCTCACGCGGCTACTGGTGGCCCATCACTTTGATGCCGTGGTCGACTTCATCGCCTTCACAACCGAGGATATTGAACGTGACCTGGAGTTGCTCCGAGGCATTACCGATCAATTCGTTTTCATCAGTTCTGCCTCGGCCTACGAGAAACCCCCGCCAAACTATTGGATCACTGAAGAGACGCCGCTCGCAAACCCCTTCTGGCAGTATTCGCGCGACAAGATCGCATGCGAACAACGCCTGATCCGTGCTTGCGATGAAGAGGGTTTCCCGGCCACGATCGTTCGCCCATCCTTGACGTACGGCCCTTCTCAGATACCGCTGTGCGTAGGGAGTTGGTCACACCCATGGACGATCATCGATCGGATCAAGCGTGGCAGGAAGGTCATCGTGCCCGGAGATGGCTCGTCGCTGTGGGTGCTTACTTGGAACGCGGACTTCGCCACGGGATTGCTGGGGCTGCTGGGCAATCGGGAGGCGGTGGGTGAGGCATATCAGATCACCTCTGACGAGGTATTGACGTGGGATCAGATCTACTTCGAGGTTTTCCGGGCGCTGCGTCTGCCGGCGAACATGGTGCATGTTCCCTCGGATCTGCTCGCTGCATACTGGCCCCATGCGACCGGCAGCCTCCTTGGTGACAAGATCCACAGCCTGGTATTTGACAACTCGAAGACGAAACGCATCGTCCCGGACTTCGTGTGCCAAGTGAAATGGGCCGATGGTCTGCGCCGCGCGATTCAATGGCACGAGTCGCACCCAGAATTCCAGACAATCGACCACGAGTTCGATGGCCTCATGGACGAGATCGTATCCAAGTATCAGAAAGCTTTTCCCGGGGCATGAAGGGCGACATGCGCTTGCGGCGTGGACTCGTGCCAAGTACAGGCGATCTTCGAAGCCGCTCAAGTAGCTCCAGTAGCCATTCGCACGTCCGTGGCGTATAATTTTGTGCGACTGCAAGATGCATCCGGGCATGGGCTGTTCTGGTTAGGAGGGTTGCATGGCTAAGAGCACTGGCGTGATCGGAATTCTAACGGGCGGAGGTGATGTCCCCGGCTTAAACCCTGCGATCCGGGCCGTGACCTTTCGGGCGTTGCACGAAGGCTATCGCGTAATTGGTTTGCGCCGCGGCTGGGGAGGCCTAGTGGATATTGTTCCCGACAAGGCCGCGGACAATAGCGGCAACTTCATGGACTTGACGGAAGAGATCGTAGACCGCGCGGGGCGAACCGGGGGCACGTTCATTCACACGTCGCGCACCAACCCCAGTCGCGTTGCGGCCGGCGATGTCCCCGATCACCTGAAGGACAAGTACCGCGCGGAGCGCAACGATCTTACGCCGGATGTTCTCAAGAATCTCGAGTTCCTCGGTATCGACTATCTGATCCCCATCGGGGGGGACGACACTCTGAGTTATGGGGTGCGCTTGCATAAAGAGGGCATCCGCACGATCGCGATACCCAAGACCATGGACAACGATGTGCCCGGCACCGATTACTGCATAGGGTTCAGCACCTGTGTGACACGTACCATCGCCCTCACAAACAGCTTGCGAACCATAGCAGGGTCGCATGAACGCTTCCTTGTGCTTGAGGTCTTCGGCCGCTATGCAGGCTTTACAGCCATACTGCCGACTATGGCAGGGGCGGCCAACCGCTGCGTGATCCCCGAGTTCAAATTCAATACTGAGCATCTCACTGAATTGATGAGCCGCGACCGAATGCGCAATCCCAGCCGGTATTCTGTCGTCTTGGTATCAGAGGGTGCAACGTACGAAGGTGGCGACATGGTTTTCGAGGGCCACACCACCGATGCCTACGGTCACGCCAAGCTGGGTGGCATAGGCGACCAAGTGGCCGCTGCGATCAAGGCTGCCTCACCCAAGTTCAACGGCGGCAAGACGGTCGATGTCCTGGATCAGAAGCTCGGCTACATGGTGAGGGGCGGCGATCCGGATGCCGTGGACTCCGTTGTCCCCATGGCGTTTGGCAACCTCGCCCTGGACCTATTACTGAAAGGTGAGCACGGCCGTCTGGTCGTGCTCAAGAACGGGCGCTACGATGACGTGCCGTTGGAGGTGGTCACCGCCACCAAGAAAGTCCTCAACGTTGAAGAGTTCTACGACACCGATCGTTATCGACCGAAGTACGAGAACTTAAGGGGCAAGCCCCAGTTCATCATAACGAGCGACAGGTAACCGAAATTCCCAGAGAAGGCAAGCCAGATATATCTGCAACGGCAGCGGAGCCGCTGCATGAATAAGCCGCAGCGGTGGAGTGCTGGATTGGGGCATCACCAACGGCCGCTTGGGCAAATCAAGCGATGCTTTAGCCCAGCCGTCCCATCAACACCTCCAACACCTTTCGTGTAGCGACAGGAACGGCAGCGGCGGCTGCAGGCGAGAGCGTCTCTGAGAATTCAAGGCTGCTTGTGACCTCGATTGCGACCACGTCGACCCGCGCGGGCGTCTGTGCCCCCATGTTGCTGGCGGCAGCCAGGGCGATGCTCAGAGAGGTATCGTGCGCTGAAGACGTGTGACCTGCCATCGGATCCATCAAAGCACCCAGAGGGAATGCCTTGACCGTACCTGGGGCATCCTCACCCGTTTCCATAGCATCAATCAATATTACGTGTTGATATCCGAGCATGCGCTCCATGAGGCTCAAGCCACCGAGCGAGGCGAAATCGATTTCGACTTCAGAATTGTCTGAGCGGAGTTCCAGTTGGACGTGCTCGGCAACTTTCCACCCGATACCGTCATCGCCAAGTATGGGATTGCCGAGCCCCAACACTAGGACCGACGCAATATGGGGCCCCGGCTCCATGCTGGTGTTTGAGGCCGGGGTCCCATCTTTCATCTGTCGTTTCGCGTTGAATGTCTAGCAGAATTGCCGCAAAACTTCGACCGCGTTGCCGCCGGCATCTCGGACCGTGACCTCCAACGGCATTTTTCCAGGGACGGAGTGTGTTGCACAGCCAAAGCAGGGATCATATGCCCGGAATGCCATCTCGACCATGTTCAACATGCCTTCGGTCACGACCTCTCCGTGCTTGATGAGGCTGGATGCGGCTTTGTTGATGGACATACTTATGGGCGCGTAATTGTTGGTTGTTCCGACGATCAGATTCACTTTGGTGAGCACACCGCGCTCATCGGTTGTGTAATGGTGCGTGAGCGTGCCTCGCGGGGCCTCAACGACGCCCACGCCTTCGGTTGGCTTCTCGGTCGGAATCGTGTGGAAATTGGGCGAGGTAATTTCTGGATCTGTCGCCAGCTCGACCCAGCGCTCGGCGGCATACAGCAACTCGACAAGGCGAGCCCAGTGCGTTGCAAGGCGCTGATGGACCGGCTTTCCACCCAATGTCGTGTAGAAGCGTTCGTACTCTTCCTGCGCGAGCGGCGTTGTGAACCCTTCTGACGCATTCAGCCGCGAGAGGGGGGTCGCGCAGTAGATCCCAGAATCCTTTCCGTCAACGAAACCCTTCCAACCGACCTTCTTCAAATACGGGAATTTGAGGTAGGTCCAAGGTTCGACATGTTCGGCGAGATGCTGCATGTACTCCGCGGGCGCGTACTTGACGAATTCTTTGCCATCCGGGTCAACGACGCGGATTTTCCCGTCATAGAAATTCACCTTGTTGTTCTCATCTGTGAGGCCCATGTAGTAGGTATGGTGCGTGTAGATGTCGCCCAGAATCAGGTCCACGTACGCCTTGTTGCCGAGCACGATGTCATCAAAGATCTTTAGGCTGAACTGGGCAAACTCGACCGCCCAATGACCCAAATCTTCGATTTCTTTTCTTTGCTCTTCCGTGATGCCTTTGGTGAGGCCACCGGGAATGGAGGTGCAGGGGTGAACCTTGCGTCCGCCGATTATTTCCACCACCGTGTGTCCAGCCTTGCGCGCCTGGATGACCTTGCCCCCGATCTCCAATCCGACCTTGTGTATCACGCCCAGAATGTTGCGCTCCGCCACCGGTGAGTCCGGGCCCATGATGAAATCTGGCCCGCCGAGCGCGTAGAAATGCGTGGTGTGATCCGTGACGTAGAACGCGCTGTAAAGCAGCTCACGCAACATCTTCGCAGTGCGCGGCGGATCCACGTGATAGACGGCGTCCGCCGCCTTGGCCGCGGCCATGTGGTGGGCCTCCGGGCACACACCGCAGATCCGGTTTGTCAGCAGCGGCATCTCTTCCACGGGGCGACCGACACAGAACCG
>JBGPAT010000017.1:0-17752 GCA_041480885.1 Anaerolineae bacterium | reverse complement strand
TTGCCTTCCTCGTCGGCGGCGTACCGGTCTCGGTCACTGCAAACGCCCTTCCTGACAGCGGCAGGTATCGCGAGGACAATGTCAGCATGACCTTCGCGTTCCCGGATGGTTCGGTCGGTGTCGTAGACTATCTCGCCAACGGCGACAAATCCGTCCCGAAAGAGCGCCTCGAGGTCTTCTGCGGTGGCAAGATCGCCGTCCTGGACGATTTTCGCATGCTAGAGACAATTGAATCCGGACAGAAGAGACGGGAAACTGGTGTTCAGGACAAGGGCTGGGTGCATGAGTGGACGGCCTTTGCCAAGGCGATTAAGGACGGCGGCCAGCCGCCGATCCCATATGAGCAGCTGATTGGGGTTACAAAGTCGACATTGGCAGTGGTTCAGTCACTGCGCAGCCACATGCTGGTCTCTATTTGAGACTTGGTGCTGAAGGGGCTGCTCCGGGCGACCAATACAGATCCCCGCAGTCTTGGCGGAGCTAGTTCTCCCACATCTTGATGGCCTCCTCTCCCCGCACCTCACTTGCGCTGAAAGCTCTGGTCCAGTTGGGAGTAGAGCCCATGGCGTTGTACGCGCTTTACCGGCTCGGGCTCATAACAGGTCACTATCGGAGGGTGGAAAGAGGCACACTAGCTAATAGCCGGAGCGCCCAAGACCTTGAGCCTTTGCTTACTCTCCCATCGCGGCAGCAACTGCTACGCGTGCTCGAGACGGATTGCAGAGCGGCGCTGCTCAAAGAAGCCGATGAAATCACCAAGGGCAAAGTCAGGCTGTTCGGCAGCGAACCCGTTCCAATGCAGCTTACTTTCAAGGAGCCGCTCCTGCATTGGTGCGACTACGAGACCGGCAAAGCCCGACTCCCAGTCTACCAATCTACCGAATTCCAATCTACCGATCCAAAATTCGTCTGGGAACCGGCTCGCTTCGGCTGGGCGTTCACACTGGGTCGCGCTTACTGGGTTAGTGAGAAAGAAAAATACGCCGAGGCTTTCTGGAAGCACTTCGAGATGTTCGAAAGAGGCAACCCCCCCTACTTCGGGCCGAACTGGATGAATGGGCAGGAGGTGGCCATCCGCCTGATGGCCCTAGTCTGGGCAGAACGGGTCTTTGCAGGAGCCGAGGCCTCAACCGCCTCCCGGCGTTCCAGGCTCGCAAAATCTGTGGCGAAGCACGCCACCCGTATCCTGCCAACTCTTGCGTACGCCCGCTCGCAGAACAACAATCATTTGCTTGTCGAAGCGGCCGGTCTCTACACCGCAGGGCTGGCGCTGCGGGATCATCCTGAGGCCGCAAAGTGGCGGGTGGTGGGACAAAGATGGCTAAATTGGTGCTTCACAAGGCAGATTAGCCCGTTCGGTGAGTACATACAACAGTCGACTAACTATCACCGAGTAATGCTCCATGTGGCTTTATGGGTCTGCGCCCTGAGCAGAGCCGAGGGTGGCGCCGCCTATCCTTCATGGTTGGAAAAGACCTCTCGCGACAACCTGGCGCGCGCCGCGCAATGGCTCTTCTCGATGACTGATGCCGCGTCAGGCCGGGCTCCGAACCTGGGAGCTAACGACGGAGCGCTGGTCTTGCCTCTGAGTTCCGCACCGTTCGTAGACTATCGCCCAACCGTGCAAGCCGCACTGTGCCTCTGGCTCGGCACCACCCTGCCAGCAGGGCCATGGGACGAGCTGTCGTTATGGCTGGGATTGCAGGCGTCAAAACGTGCGGCGGCTGCGCCAGATGACTCCCCACACAATTTGCGCGGCAAGAACTCGTGGGCCTATCTGCGCGCCACGAGCTTCAAGTCGCGCCTGTCGCATATGGACCAGCTGCATTTTGACCTCTGGTGGCGCGGGTTGAATATTGCCCAGGACGCCGGGACATATCTCTACAATGCCGCAGTACCGTGGGACAATCCACTGGTCTCGACGCGCGTCCACAACACCGTGACAGTCGATGGAGTCGATCAGATGACGCACGCTGGGCGGTTCTTAACACTTGATTGGTGCCCGGCCTATTTGGAGAACGTAGCGGCCTCCGATCGACATCTTGTTGGTTCGACCCATGCCTGGCACAATTGTTACCGTCGCTTGGGCGTTCGTCTCGAGCGGACGGCGAGCGTGTTTGCGGACGGCCACTGGGAGGTCAAGGATGACGTGGTCTTCACCAAGCCGGGAAAGCATATCTTCCGACTGCACTGGCTGTTGCTGGATGGCAAGTGGGAGATCGAGCATCGGAGGTCAGGCTTTGGGATTCGCGTGCGTACGTCGCGGGGCTGGGTAAGAGTAAGCGTCAGCAGCTCGCACCTGCCGCAGGAGGGATTCCGTGCAACGCTAGTTCGAGGCGGGGAGGTGATCCACGGAAAAGGAAAGGCCTTGCCTTTCGAGGGCTGGGCCTCGCCAACCTACGGCTTGAAGGTGCCCGCCTTGTCCCTTGCCTTGGAAACGACATCCTCGACCAGCTTTTCATTCATTAGTGAATTCGTTTTTCCCAGGTAGCTTGGGCAGCAGAGTGCGATCGTGCACATCCTCATCATTCACCAAGCCTTTGCCTCACTTGACGAGCCGGGCGGTACCCGCCACTATGAGTTTGCGCGCTTCCTGACCGCGCGCGGGCACATGGTGACAGTCATCGCCAGTCCGGTGAGCTACATTACTGGAGCCCCTTCTGAAGCGGTCACGGACGGTGGGACGGTTTGGCCCGCGGGGATCACAATCTTGCGGGCCAAGGTCTATTCCGCGCATCACCGGTCATTTCTGCACCGCATGCTCGCTTTCTTCTCATTTATGCTGTCGTCCTTTTGGCTGGGCGTTGGCGTAAAGCGCGTGGATGTCGTCTGGGGCACATCGCCGCCGATCTTTCAGGGGGTCACGGCCTGGCTGCTTGCCCGGCTGAAGCGAGCGAAATTCCTGTTTGAAGTCCGCGACCTGTGGCCTCAGTTCGCGGTTGCGGTCGGCGTATTGCGCAGCACTTTGCTCATCTCAGCCTCCCAGTGGTTGGAGCGATTCCTATATCGCCATGCCGATTGCGTGATGGTCAATAGCCCGGGCTTTGTGGAGCACGTCCGATCTCGTGGCGCCAGGCGCGTCGAATTGGTGCCGAACGGAGCCGATCCGACCATGTTCGATCCATCCAGCGATGGCGGGGATTTCCGCCGCGCGCACGGTTTCGAAGATGAGTTCGTCGCACTCTATGCCGGTGCCCACGGCATGTCCAATGACTTGGGCGTGATTGTGGAGGCAGCGGAGCTTCTGCAGGCAACGCACATACGACTCGTGCTGGTCGGCGATGGCAAGGAGAAACCGGCCCTTGAAACCCGGGCGCGGGAGCTCGGCCTCACCAATGTGACCTTCCTGCCATCCGTGCCCAAGCGCGGCATGTCGGCGGTGCTTGCCGGAGCGGACGCCTGCATCGCCATCTTGAAGCCGCTGGATGAGTACAAGACCACCTATCCCAACAAGGTTTTCGACTATATGGCCGCCGGCCGGCCGATCGTCCTCGCAGTGGACGGCGTGATCCGCGCAGTCGTAGAATCCGCAGACTGCGGGCTCTTCGCCGCCCCTGGGAGCCCTGCCGCCATGGCGGCAGCCCTCCGTACGCTCGATGGCAATCCTGCACGGGCGCGGCGCATGGGCCTGAATGGACAGACATATCTGAAAGAGAATTTCAGCCGCGAGAAGACGGCAGGCAGGTTGATGGAGGTCCTTGAGACGCTTGTGAGAAGCAAGGAGCACAAATGATCGAGCCGGTCGATCTTTCCAGCAAAATTGGCCTGTTCAGCGAGACGTGGCATCCCAAGATCGTAGGCGAAAGGAACGACAGCTACGTCAAGCTCGTCAAGCTGAAAGGCGAATTCGTCTGGCATCAGCACCCAGATGAAGACGAATTGTTCTTGGTAGTGAAGGGGGAGCTGAAGATCAAGCTGCGGGACCGTGACCTACACCTTACCCAGGGGCAGTTTGTGATCATTCCAAAGGGGGTGGAGCACATGCCCGTAGCCGAGGCTGAAGTCCAGGTTGTCCTGCTGGAACCGAAATCTACTCGCAACACGGGTACCGTGCAAGACGAAAAGACCGTGGAGGCGGAGTGGATCTGAGGCATCTGGCCTCCGAGCAGGCGGTTGCCCTTTGCGGGCCGCAATGCCAGCGGCCCATTCGCTGCGAATTTGCCTTGAAGCCTTCGAACCTTGCTAGAATCAGATGGCGAAATCGAACGGGCAGTAGGGGAGCTGCTGCTGTTTCGTCGCTTCTCACCTCAGGAATGGAGTGATCATGCGCAAACCACGCTTTGACAAGTACTATCGCTACGATGAGCTCACTCGCCTGCTCAAACAGTATGCCGCCGAATATCCCCGGCTGCTTAGACTGGAAAGTATCGGCAAGAGCCATGAGGGCCGGGACGTGTGGCTCATCACGGCCACCAACTTCAAGTCGGGTCCCGACCGCGAGAAACCCGCGCTGTGGGTGGACGGCAATATCCACGCCTCGGAGGTCGCTGCCTCGTCGGCGGCGCTTTATCACGTCCACACGCTGGTCACAAAGTACGGGAAGGACAGGCAGGTCACGCAGGCTATGGACACGCGTGCCTTCTATATTGTTCCCCGCGTCAATCCCGACGGTGCGGAATGGGCGCTGGCTGACCATCCCAAGGTAGTCCGTTCGAGCACTCGACCCTACCCATACGACGAGGAACCAGTGGATGGACTGCTGGAAGAGGACATTGACGGCGACGGGCGGATCTTGTTCATGCGCATCCCGGACACAAACGGCACATGGAAGAAGCATCGCCAGGAACCGCGTCTTCTCGTCCGGCGTGATCCCGAGGAGACCGGCGGAAAGTATTATCGCGTTCTCCCGGAAGGACGGCTGAAGAACTATGACGGCGCCACGATCCAGGTAAGAGAACCAAAGGAAGGCTTGGATCTCAATCGCAACTTTCCGATTGGATGGCGGCTCGAGGCGGAACAGTCTGGCGCCGGCCCTTATCCGGTGAGTGAACCCGAGGCGCGCAATCTGGTCAATTTCATCGTCAAGCATCCGAACATCACGGGAGTCGTAACGTTCCACACCTTCAGCGCTGTCCTGTTGCGGCCCTATGACGATCGCCCCGACGAAGCCTTTCCCGCCGAGGATCTGTGGACCTATCAGAAGATTGGCGAGCAGGGCACGAAGATGACCGGCTATCCCAACATTTCGGTCTATCACGACTTCCGCTATCATCCAAAGACGTTCACCACCGGCGCATTTGACACCTGGATGTATGATCACTTGGGGGTCTTTGCATGGACCGTCGAGCTGTGGAGTCCCATGAAACAGGCCGGGTTGAAGGGCTACAAGTACATCGACTGGTTTCGCGAACATCCGGTGGCCGATGATCTGAAGCTCCTCAAGTGGAGCGACAGGAAACTTGGCGGCCAGGGCTATGTGGATTGGTACCCATATGACCATCCTCAACTCGGCAAAGTGGAGCTCGGGGGTTGGGACTGGCTGCATTCGTGGACGAACCCGCCTCTAGAGTTGCTGGAAGCGGAGCTCGAAGCCTTTCCCCAATGGCTCGTCTGGAATGCCCTGATTTCACCCAAATTAGGATTGCGCGAAGCTGAGGCTGTGGCATTGGGTGGGGGAGCGTACCGGGTGCGACTCGTGGTGGAGAACGTAGGCTGGCTGCCCACTTATGTCACGAAGAAGGCTTTGGAGAGGAAATTGCGCGGCCTGGTTTGCGAAATAGAGCTCCCACGAGGCGCGAGACTGGAAACAGGCAAAATACGTGAAGACCTGGGGCAACTGGAGGGCCGTGCCTACAAGGAAGCGTTAGTGGACGCCAGCTCGGAAGGGACTCAAGACCGCTTGAAAGTTGAATGGGTGGTACGCGCTCCCAAAGGCGGAAAGCTCAAAATCATTGCCCGTCATGAGCGGGCAGGCACGCTCAGAGTCACCGTTCAGCTGAAGTAGGAACGGCTGCCTTCGCCTCAGGGGCGCTTTCGTCGCAGCAACAAGCCTATGGAGGCCCGGGGTGCTCCTGCATCAGGAGTTGCCCTGCACGGTTTCGGCTTATAATTCTCAGCAATGCGGGGCCCTCGATCTTGCCGGCTCTTTTCGATGGTTGCATAGGTTTGTGGCGGCATCCATATCCTGCAATCCCATGCCTCATGCTTGTTCTATACCAAGTCACGAGGTCATGGACGAGCGGGCGGCAGAGTGCGCCCGTGCACATTGATGGCGTTCGAAGCCTGACAACGGAGATCTGCTCGTGCCAGCAAAAAAGCCCCTCCCACGTCTGCCAACTCCTTTGCATCCACAAATGTGCGGACTCATCATCGGCGCTTCCAGTGGGATGGGCGCGGCCCTCGCGCGCCGCCTTGCCCGTGAAGGCTATGTACTTGCCCTCGTGGCACGGCGCAAAGGTCTTCTGAGCACCCTGTGCGCCGAGATCAATACTCGCAGCGGGGAAACGCGGGCCCTCCCGTACGTGCACGATGTGCGCGAGGCCGAGGCCGTGCCGGGCTTGCTGCGCCGCATCATTGCGGACCTGGGGGGCTTGGACCTTGTGGTGTACGCTTCCGGCGTGAATTACCCTCCGGGCTTGGAAGCATACGACTTTGAGGGCGACCGCCAGATGATTGAGATCAATCTGATCGGCGCCGTGGCCTGGTGCAATCCGATCGCCGCTTTGTTCCGTTCGGCACGGCATGGGCAGATCGTCGGCATTTCCTCTGTAGCCGGTGATCGCGGGCGAGTGGGCAACCCCGGCTACAACACGTCGAAGGCAGGCCTAACCACTTACCTGGAAGCCCTGCGGAACCGCCTGACGCGTCACGGTGTGAACGTTTTGACCGTGAAACCGGGATTCGTCAAGACGGACATGCTTAAGGCCGCGCAGAAACCCATGTTTCCTATCACAGCTGAACGCGCTGCTGATGACATATACAAAGCCATCCGCGCCCGCAAACAGCAAATCTACACACCCTGGTGGTGGGGCTGGATCATGTTCGGCGTGCGCAACCTTCCGTCGGTGTTGTTCCGCCGCATGTCATTCTAGAACCAGGCAAGCGCCGGGGGCCGACGTGCACTCCGCCCCGCGCAAAATTTCCCGGGAAGGCCATGCGCAACCATCAACGATGGACACCGCTGTGAACACTTCCATTCCAGAGCATGATTTCACGCTGCTTGAGAATTACGGACACTCGCTGCGTGCCGCTGGATACGTCCTTAAGCCCAGAGCTACTGAAGCCATCGCGCGTGCCTTCCGCCTTGCCCGCGAGACAGGTCTGAAAGTTGTGGCGCGTGGTGCCGGCCGCAGCTACAACGATGCGTCGCTCAACGGCGGCGGGATGGTGCTGGATCTTACCGCCATGAACCGAATCCTGAGGTGGGATCCGGTGGGCGGTGTGCTGAGGGCAGAGCCCGGCGTTACACTTCAGCAAGTATGGCAGCGTGTCGAGCCGGCTGGCTGGTGGCCGCCGGTCGTTTCAGGCACCATGTTGACCACTCTCGGGGGCTGCCTCGGAGCCAACATTCATGGCAAGAACAATTTCAAAATGGGGCCCATCGGCGAACATGTCATCGAGTTTACCGCCATACTGCCGACGGGCGCCGAGCTCACATGCTCGCCGCGTAAGAACGCCGACCTTTTTTACGCGATGATCGGCGGATTGGGCATGCTCGGCATCTTCACTTCAATCACCCTGCAGATGAAGCGCATCTACTCCGGGCTGCTGGAAGTATCTGCCCGTCCGGTCCACAACCTGAATGAGCATTTGAAGGACTTGCTTGAAAACGCGCCGAATAACGACTACATCGTTGGCTGGCTGGACGCCACCGCCGGCGGAGGCTCGCTGGGCCGCGGTCAGATACACGCCGCCCACTATCTGCACGAAGGGGAGGACTCCGATCCACACAGAACCATGCAGTTGAAATACCAGGTGCTGCCGAGCCGGATCTTAGGGGTCTTTCCCAAGTCCATGCTGCATGTCTTTATGCGTCCATTCATGATCAATGCCGGCGCATGGGCGGTAAACACCGGCAAGTATCTGTCCAGCCTGCCGCGTCACACATTCCGGCAGTCTCACGCCGCCTTCCATTTTCTGTTGGACTATGTGCCGAATTTGGAACTCGCCTATGGGCGTGGCGGACTTATCCAGTATCAGTCTTTTCTTCCCAAGGAGCATGCCGAAGCAGCCTGGCGCGAAATGCTGGCCCTCTCATTGAGACGCGGCCTGCCCTCTTACCTGGGCGTGACAAAGCGTCATCGGCCTGACAAATTCCTGCTCACGCACGCCGTGGACGGCTTCTCCGCAGCCCTGGATTTCAAGATCACTGATGGCAATCGCGCCCGGCTGCGCCAGATGCTCCAGGACTTCGACCGCATCGTGCTGGAAGCTGGCGGGCGGTTCTATTTTGCCAAGAACAGCGAGACCAGCGCCGAATCGACATTGCGCTTTCTCGGTGCCCGGACGGTTGCGGAGTTCAAGAGGCTGAAGAAGCGCTGCGACCCGAATGGGATACTGGAATCGAACCTATACCGACGCCTGTTCTCCTGAAAATCCGAGCTGGGACCGGAAGTGGAACACGGTGATTTGATTGTAATTGGCTCCGGACCGGCCGGTGAGAAGGGTGCGGAACTGATCCGCGTGGCATCGCAAGTCATGATCTCGGGCGGCTCAGTCAAGGAATTTGTGAACGCCGTGTACAACTATCCGACACTGACTGATGTCTACAAGTCGGCGGCCTTCGATGGTCTGGACAAGCTCGAGCAGTGGAATGCAGCACATTCGTGAGGGCCGGCGATGCGCTGCGACGTTCTTGACCTCGGCCTCATTGAATACGAAGCAGCCTGGAACTTGCAGGAGGAATACGCGCACGGCATCGCCCGGGGGGAGCGCCCCCCAACTTTGCTTCTCCTGGAACATGACCACGTCTATACCTTTGGCCGCGGGGGTCGTTCCGAGCATCTCCTTTGGAGTGAGCAACGACTCAAAGAGCGCGGCGTCGCCGTGCACTGGGTGGATCGCGGCGGCGATGTGACTTATCACGGCCCCGGGCAATTAGTGGGGTATCCGCTGCTGGCCTTGGGCCAGGTGACGCAGTCCGTGGCTGCGCCTGCTGCATCCCATGCTTTGGCCGCGGAATCGGGCTCACCCCGCATCCCTGAGGCCGACTACGTGGGATATGTGCGCAAGCTGGAACGCACCTTGGTGACTGCGCTGGCGCGGCTCGGCGTGGCCGCCGGTCAAATGCCGGGGTTGACGGGTGTGTGGGTGCAAGCCGATCTGTATTCCCGTTGTGCCCGCTGCCGTCCGGAGGATCGCAGCAAGCCCGCCAAAATCGCCGCGATCGGCGTCAAGGTGGATGCACGGGGCATCTCGCGCCACGGTTTTGCCCTGAACGTCGATCCCGACATGACATATTGGGATGGGATCATAGCCTGTGGTCTGGCGGAATATCCTGTCGCCAGCCTGGGCGACCTGTTGGACCCAGTGCCGGCCATGCAAACGGTCAAGGGAGCGGTGACGGCTGCATTCGGCGAAGTCTTTGGATACGAAGTCTTCTCATCGCTGTGACACCTGGGTGACTGCCTTTTGCCCAGCAGTCAATTGACTTTTTAGCTTGAAGCCTGTACACTAAGTGCAGTTCTTCATTGTCTGCGCGCAGGAGGAAATATGGGTGCTCTATTTCAGTTCGTCATGCGCTCCGGCCCAACCCCCGGCGCGGTTTATGCGCTGGAGGGAGATCAACTTATCGTCGGCCGCGACTCTTCCAACGCGGTCGCCATCAATGACGCCGAGGTCTCGCGGAAACACGCCCGGTTGACGTTCCAGGGCGGGAAGTACGTGCTCGAGGACCTGGGGTCCACCAATGGAACCTTTGTCAACGGTCAGCGGCTGGTGAACGCCGCTGTTCTAAAGTCCGGCGATGTCGTTTCCTTCGGCGAACAGATCGTGCTCATGTTCGAGTCGCTGTCGGCCGATGCTGGTGCGACGGTGATTTCCCATAAGCCCCTGCACCCCGCTCCTGCACCCGCACCCGCTCCGGCGCCGGCGCCGCAACAGTATGCCGCGGCTCCCGCTCCGGCGGCAGCGCCATCGGGCGCCAAGCCCGCCCGCAATGTGCTGATCTTTATCATCATCGGCGCCCTGGTTCTGATCTGCGTATGTGGTGCCGTTCTGTGGTACATCGACAGCAACTACCTGTGGTGCACTTTCCTGCCATTCTTGTCTGGCTGTTAGTGTGATAATGGACTTTCTGCCCCCGCCAGACCTGGGCGGGGGGCTTTTTGTTTAATAGGTCGCCCTCCGCCCATGATTCCGTTGGCTGGTCACCCGCCGGTGCCGAGGAGCCGTCTGCTCCGTATTTTGTGGTTGTAAATTCAACACGCATTGGCTACAATCGGAATATGATGGAAATTCGCCCGTGACCGAGTATCCAGCGCCTTCGTCTCCGCCTTGGGGTGCGACGACGAAACTGGTCGTCGCACTGACCATCGTCGCCATTGCGGCCGGTCTAGTCATCAAATTCCATGCCATCATCGGCCCGCTGCTGATGGCTTTTGTGCTGGCGTATCTATTGAGTCCGGTGGCCGGATTCTTGCAGCGAACCGTCCATATGGCCTGGCATTTGGCGGTGGCCCTGATCTATGTGGTGGTGTTTTTGGTCTTGATCGGCATCCTGACTCTGGGCGGCGTGGGGCTCGTGCAGCAGATGCAAAGCCTGATCTCGGTTGTCCAGGCCAATCTGGCGCTCCTACCCCAGTTCATTCAAGATCTCTCGGGGCAGGTCTTTCAATTTGGTCCCTTCCAGATTGACTTGCGCCATCTCGACTTGAATCAGTTGAGCAGTCAATTAGTGGCCATCGTTCAGCCGCTGCTGGGAGGCACTGGCACGCTCCTCAGTTCCATCGCCAGCGGCGCGGCCCAGTTCTTGGGCTGGGCGTTGTTCATCATGCTGGTCTCCTATTTCATGATGGCCGAGAGCGGCGGCTTGCGCACCGGCCTCGTTTCGTTCGATGTTCCTGGTTATTCCTACGACATCCAACGGATCCGGATGCACCTGAGCCGCATCTGGAACGCTTTCCTGCGCGGCCAGATCATAATCTTCCTGCTGACCGTCGCGGCTTACACGCTGGTCTTCAGCGTCATTGGGGTTCGGTACGCGCTTGGGATCGCGTTCTTGGCCGGTCTAGCCAAGTTCGTCCCGTACGTCGGGCCATTCGTCACGTGGGCAACGCTGGCTTTGGTGGCCTACTTTCAGCCGGCGCCGCTGTTTGGGTTAAGCCCGCTTTACTATGCCCTGCTGGCAGTCGCGCTCGCGCTCCTCATCGATCAAGCTTTTGACAATATCATAGCCCCGCGTATTATCGCACAGGCCTTGCGCGTTCATCCGGCGGCTGTCCTGGTGGCAGCCCTCATCGCCGCCAATTTGCTTGGATTGCTCGGAGTCGTGGTGGCGGCGCCCATGCTGGCGACGGTAGCACTCTTCTGGCGCTATGCCCTGCGCAAGATGCTGGACCTTGATCCTTTCCCGGAGGGGGAGATGCCGCCGCCCGCGCCGCCCGCCTCTCATGTGCTCGTCCGCATCCGTCGTCTCTGGCGCGACGGGCGCCAGCGCTTCACGAAATCAGCCTGAGCGTTGGATGCAACCTGTGACTAAAACTCGCAAAGGAGAATCCGATGTCCAACAATCGCAGCGAACCTGAGACCGAGACACTGGCCGAGACAGAGAACTATCTGGTCTGGAAAGCCGAAGAGCCCGATGGCGAAACCACCTTTCACGTGGAGCTCAACAACGTCACCGTCCACTTCTTTCAGGAGGAATGGGAGGAGTTCCTGGAGTTGGCTCGCATCCTTAAGTGAATGGGACCCCGAGGCACGGTCATGTCGAGGGTGGGTCAAATCACTGACGTGCTGGGCATCGAGGTCGGACACGCGCAGGACCTGGATGCGCTGACAGGTTGCACTGTCGTCCTGTGTCGCAGAGGAGCAGTGGCAGGAGTGGACGTGCGTGGCGGTGCGCCAGGCACGCGCGAGACGGACCTCTTGGATCCGATCAACCTGGTGCAACGCGTGCATGCAGTGCTGTTGGCAGGGGGCTCGGCCTTCGGCCTTGATGCCGCCGGCGGCGTCATGCGCTATCTGGAGGAAAGGAAGATCGGCTTCGATGCGCGCATTGTCAAAGTGCCAATTGTGCCGGCCGCAATCCTCTTTGACCTCAATGTTGGCAACCACCATCGCCGGCCGGATGCCGACATGGGCTACGCCGCTTGCCTTGCGGCCTCGCGAGGGCGCCTCCATGAAGGCAATGTCGGTGCAGGGACGGGCGCCTCGGTGGGCAAGCTCTTTGGAGTCGCGCTGGCCATGAAATCTGGTCTGGGGACAGCCAGTGTTACGTTTGGTAGCCTCACCGTCGGTGCGATCGCGGCCGTAAATGCCTTTGGTGATGTGGTGGATCCTGGGAATGCGCAGATCGTTGCCGGATTGCGCTCCGGCAGAATCGGGCCCCTGCGCGTGGGCGGGCGAGGCTTTCTCGCCGATACGGTGGTGACGATGCAAACACAGCCTGGTCGTGTTGCCCTGGGCCTTGCCTCGCACAGCAACACGGTTATCGGTGTGGTTGCCACCAATGCCCGGCTGACCAAAGCCGAGGCCACCAAGGTTGCGCAAATGGCGCACGATGGCTTGGCTCGAGCCATTTGCCCAGCGCACACCATGCTGGACGGCGACACAATATTCGCGCTGTCGACCGGCCGCCTCAAGGCTGATGTAACGACAGTCGGCACCTTGGCCGCCCAGACGATGACGCAGGCTATCCTGCGTGCCGCACGGTTGGCTGAGACTGCCGGCGGTCTGCCGGGCTTGAAAGCGAACTAAGGAATCCTTGCCGATGACAGTAAAAGGACGGGCTGCGGAACAAACAGCCCGTCCTTCGCTATCATGTATGGACGCTTAGCCTGGAGCAAGCCTAAGGGCGCTTGCCCTTCAGCTCATCCTTCAAGATGAGCGTCAGAACAACGCTGACCACGCTTACAACCAATGCGCCCAGAAACGCAGGAAGGAAGCCGTCGATCGTGATCGGGATGCCCACGGCGCGGCCGATCTGGCCGGTTAGCCAGAAAACGAAGGTGTTGATAACCAGGGTGAACAAACCAAGGGTGAGAATGATCAACGGACAGGTCAGCAACTTCAGCAGAGGGCGCAGGAATGCGTTCACCAATCCCAAGATTAGCGCCAGCCAGAGCACTCCCAGCCATCCGTTCTGTAGCGAGATGCCGGGCACGAACCGGACCGCAAGAAAGATTGCGACGGCGTTGATCACCCACCGTAGTATGAATCGGGTCATGGATGTTTCTCCTTTCAAGGAGTGCTACGCACAATTGCTCCGGAGGTTGCATCTGCGCGCATCCAGATCAGAGTGCGGTAAGCCTCGAAGCCCGCTGACTCGACTGCCGACACCATTTCGCCAGCCGGATACTCTACGACCAGCCTGCGGTAGTGAGCCAGGTAGCGTCTTGCAGTCTCAAGAGCTAGGCCCAGTCCCGCCGGCTCGCCATCCGGTGGTGCTGCGATCCACAGGGCGTTGGAGGCGCGCAGCGTGGGCATCCAGCTCACGGTTGCCAGCAACTGGCTACCTCTCACAGCTGCCCACTGTCGGACGTCGGCCTCGACTACCGCCCGGCGCAGCCAGTTCTTGAAGCCGGGGCCTACTGCCTTCCAGTCCCAATGCGCGTACCAACTCAGCTCCTCAGGATGCGCCCGCTGCAGCCACTCGCGCTGGATTGGCCAGTGAAGCGGATGCGGACGCGCAATGGCTATGTCGCCCGTGGTGCGGTTGGGAGAAGCCCCTTGCAGCAAGTTGGTCGGCGCCGACAGCCCGGAAAACGGGGCGCCGACCTTCGTTTGATAGGTCGTCCGGCGGGCGCGCTCCGTGAATTCCAAGTCCCGGTAGATCTTGATGGCGGTCGGGTTGTCGTGCCGTACGTGCAGCCAAAACTCCCTGGCGCCCCTTTGCTGCGCAGCGGTCATCGCCCGGGCGGTCAGGGCGCGACCGATGCCGCGCCGCCGGTGATCCGGGTGTGTGGCAATGTTGGCGAGCATCGCGATCTTCCTGCTCCGGTGCGTCTGGAGGATCAGGCTTGCGTTTCCTATGATCTTCCCGTCCTCCTCCCAGACGAAGCCGGTGAGCGGCATGGAAGCACTATCCATGATGCGCCCGGCCCAGGTCAGGAAGGCCGTGTCCCGACCGGCGCGGCGCATCTGGTCCAGGTAGGACTGTCCGTCCTCGTCCAAATTGGACGCAAAGCAGAGCTCGATCAGGTCAGCTACTTGCGATAGGTCGTGCAGGATGTTGAGGGGGCGTATGGCCCCGGTGCGCACACCTGAGGCCGAAAGCGTGAGTGACGCCATTGCGGTATTATAGCCTTATCCATGGGCGGACACTCATATGGGCGCCCGGCTGGGAAGGTTAATGCATCTCTTATGCCTTGCAGACAGTCTGCCGACGCAGTTTTGTTATAATCAACCCGTCTGTGTCCAGGGCTGGTCTACTGGCCCGGCGGAGGATTCCCTTTTATGATGCGATTTGACCGATTCACTGAACGAGCGCAGGAAGCGGCCCAGCGTGCGGCCGAGATCATCCAGCGCTACGGCCATAACCAGATTGACACCGAGCACATCCTGCTCGCCTTGATCGAACAGCCTGGCGGCGTGATCCCCCAGATCCTCGAGAAATTGAACGTGAGTTCAGATTCCCTCGTCGAGCGCATTGACGCGACCCTGCGCTCCAGTCCGAAGGCCAATATTTTCGGCGGGGGAGCGGGCCAGATCTTCATCACCCCGCGCGTCAAGCGCATCGTGGATCTGGCCAACGAAGAGGCTAACCGCCTCAAAGACGAGTACATCTCGACCGAACACATCTTCCTGGCGATCCTGACCGAGCGTAACACGCCGGCAGCCCGCATCCTCGAAACGGCGGGCCTGACCCGCGACCGGGTTCATGAAGCGATCCAGGATTTGCGCGGGGGGCAGCGAGTGACGGATCCGCAGGCCGAGACGCGCTACCGCACCCTCGAGAAGTACTCACGGGACCTCACGCAGTTGGCTCGGGAGGGCAAGTTGGATCCCGTCATTGGCCGCGACAACGAGATCCTGCGACTGATCCAGATTCTCTCGCGCCGTACCAAGAACAACCCGGTGTTGATCGGGGAGGCGGGCGTTGGCAAGACTGCCATTGTGGAGGGCCTGGCGCAGAAGATTGCCAGCAATGAAGTACCCGAAATCCTTTCCGGCAAGCGCGTGGTGGCGCTTGATCTGGGCGCGATGATCGCCGGCTCCCGTTTTCGCGGTGAGTTTGAGGAGCGACTTAAGGCCGTGATCGAGGAAGTGCAGCGGGCGCAGGGCGAGGTCATCATGATGATCGATGAGCTGCACACGGTGGTCGGCGCCGGCGCGGCGCAGGGTGCCATGGATGCCAGCAACATGCTGAAGCCAGCCTTGGCGCGCGGTGAACTGCAGGCCATCGGTGCGACCACGCTGGACGAATATCACAAATATATCGAGAAGGATTCGGCGTTGGAGCGGCGCTTTGCCCCGATCTACGTCGAAGAGCCCAGTGTCGACGATACCATCAAAATGCTCCAGGGTTTGCGCGACCGATATGAGGCCCATCACAAGGTCCGGTATGCGGACGAGGCGCTGGTGGCTGCGGCCCGCCTGGCGGATCGCTATGTTACCGACCGCCGGTTGCCCGACAAGGCCATCGATCTGATGGATGAGGCGGCTGCTAAACTGCGCGTCGCACTCTACTCGATGCCCGCCAATTTGAAGGACCTGAAGGCCGAACTTGATCGCTTGCAGGCCGAGGAGGACGCGGCCTCGAATGCGCGCGACTATCAGCGCGCGGCGGAGATCAAGGTGGAACGGCTCCGCAAAGAGGAAGAGTACGGTGAAAGTCGCGACAAATGGGAGGCAGATAACCAGCTTGACGAAGTGGTCGATGTGAATGACATTGCCGAGGTGGTTCATCAGTGGAGAGGCATACCGGTCAGTCAGATGATGGAAACCGAGGCCACCAAGCTCCTGCATATGGAAGAGCGCGTGCATGAGCGCATCATCGGTCAGAATGAGGCAATCCATGCCATCTCCGACGCCATCCGCCGCGCTCGCTCTGGCCTGAAGGATCCGTCGCGGCCCATCGGCTCGTTCATCTTCATCGGTCCTTCGGGCGTGGGCAAGACCGAACTCGCCAAGGCGCTGGCATGGTTCATGTTCGATGATGAGGACGCGCTCGTCCGCGTAGACATGTCCGAATATCGCGAACAGCACACGGTCAGCCGCTTGTTCGGAGCGCCACCAGGATACGTCGGCTATGAGGAAGGGGGTCAACTGACGGAAGCGGTGCGTCGCCGGCCCTACCGAGTCATCCTATTTGACGAGATCGAGAAGGCGCATCCCGAGGTGTGGAATGCCTTGCTTCAGATCTTGGACGACGGCCGCATGACGGATGGCCAGGGTAACGTGGTGGATTTCCGGAACACGATCCTAATCATGACCTCGAACCTCGGTACCGAGTACGTGAAAAAAGGCGGTACCTTGGGCTTCCTCCAGCAGAAGGAAGATGATGAGGAGCGCGAATCGCACGACAAGGTCGAGAAAGCACTCAAAGGCACATTCCGGCCCGAGTTCCTGAACCGCGTAGATGAGATCATCATGTTCGCACCGCTGTCGATTGAAGACATGGAGCAGATTGTCGATCTGCAGATGAAGGAAGTACAGGATCGGCTCAGCGAATACCGGATCCATGTCGAGTTGAGCGAGCCGGCCCGAAAATGGCTGGCCAAGGAAGGCTATGACCCGGCCTTTGGCGCCCGGCCACTGCGGAGGGCGATCCAGAAGCATGTCGAAAGCCCGCTCTCGGTCGATCTGCTGGGGGGAAAATACAAGGATGGCGCAACGGTCCTGGTGGATGTAGACGAAAAGAAGAACCAGATCGTCTTCAATGCGGGACAGGCCCTCAAGAAGGCACGGCAGCCCGCGGCGGCCTAGTTGAGTCCTGGTGGATTGGGACAGCGCTTCAAAGGCTGTCCCAATTTCTTTTACCTACCATTTGCCGCTGCCGTGCCGGCATTGGCGCTCTAATGCAAGCGTTTGCGCTACCGGGTGGCATCAGGAAATTCGACTTCTGGAGACGTCATGGAGCCATCTACATCCAAATCCTCTAAGGGAACGATTATTGCCGTGGTTTTGGTTGTAGTGGTCTGTCTATGTATCCTGACGGCGCTGGTGGGCCTCGGGGCATACCTGTACTTTCAGTCTGGAAACTCGACGCTTGCCTTGCCCGGAACTGAGACTCAGCCGAGCAAGTCTGCCACCGAGCAGCCGCCCGTCTCCGTCAACCGTCCGCCCCTGGAATCCATCCCGGCTGAGACGGCCAACACGCTTCGTGACACGGTGGTGCCGGATAATGACCTCTATGATCTGGCGTGCCGTCTCAAGGGGGTTTGCGACGTGTCGCGCAGCCTGCCGGCGCCTGCCGCGGCCTTCAATGTTGGCGATCGGCGCAAGTTCTGGGTGAGTAACTCGGATACGAGTCAGAATTTCCAGGTGGACACCACCCTGCGCTACGTCACGCCGCACTCGTATTTTTGGCTGCAGGACGGGATCGACGCCAACGACAAGGACATCGCTGCGCTGATGTCGACCTTCGAAGCCAAGATCTATCCGACCGATCGTCGCTTCTTTGGGTCCGAATGGACTCCCGGCGTCGATAACG
>JBGPAT010000016.1:0-18030 GCA_041480885.1 Anaerolineae bacterium | reverse complement strand
GCTCCTGTTGTGCTTTGTGCCAGTGGTAGCCATACCATTCCCGTAGTACCACGCGCAGATCTGCCTGCGCCGAAGCATATTCGTTTGCTCGCCGTGCTTGGCGCTCAAGAGTCTTTAGGCGGGGCTCAAGTTCGGACATGATGTCCTGAACGCGCTCCAGATTGCGCTGCGTGCTCTCCAATCGCTTGAGGCTCTCCTCTCGGCGCACTCGGTATAACCCCACTCCCGCGGCCTCCTCAAACAGGCGCCGGCGCTCGTCAGCCTTCAGAGCCAGCGAGGCGTCCACCAGGCCCTGGCCCACGATGGTGTAAGTGCGTTCCGATAATCCTGCCGCCGCAAGGAGTTCGTTCATGTCTCGCAGCCGCACGTGCTGTCCGTTCAACACATATTCATTGTGGCCGTCACGGTAGGCCCGTCGCGTAATGGCAACATCCGCGAAATCCACCGGCAGCCAGTTCGTCGTGTTGTCGAAAACAATTTCGGCTGACGCCATCCCGGCTCGCGGCCGGTGCTCGGAGCCTGAGAAGATCATGTCCTCGGTCTTCTTGCCGCGCAATAGGCTGTAGGATTGCTCCCCCAGCACCCACCGCAGGGCATCCGCAATGTTGGACTTGCCAGCGCCATTCGGGCCGACGATCGCCGTGATGCCGCTCGCGAATTCAAAACGCGTGGGGACAGCGAAGGTTTTGTATCCGTGCAGCTCGAGGGATTTCAGGCGAAGGGGCATTATCGAGGGACCCGGACGGCGTCTGGTGGGTTCAGATGGATTTCCTTGGTGGGATTCCGTTCAGACTGTGCCAAGGGTCTCTAGAGCCGTCTGCGCGGCAACCTGCGCCGCAATTTGCTTGCTTGGGCCGCGGCCGCGACCGTACGTTTGATCGTTAACGCGGACCTCGACTTGAAACACCCGCGCATGCTCGGGTCCGTCCTCCGAAATTGTGACGTACCTGGGTATCCCCAGTTTCATCGATTGGGCCCATTCCTGGAATCGACTTTTCGGATCGTAGATTTCCGCTCGCATGATAAGGCGTTCGCCGGTGGTGGCGAAAATCGGCTCCACAAACCTTTGCACGCCTTCCAGGCCAGAATCCAAATACAAGGCGCCGATGAGAGCCTCAAAGGTTGAGCCGAGAATACGGTCCCCGTGGCGGGCACCCGACATCGCCTCGCCGCGCCCCATGCGGAGAGCCCGGCCCAGGCCTAGCGATCTTGCGAACTCGGCCAATTGCTCATCGCGGACCAGCGCGGATCGCACACGCGTGAGGTCGCCTTCAGCCATTTCCGGGCAATGTTGGTAGACCCACGCGCCAACGACAAAGTCCAGCACTGCGTCACCCAGAAACTCCAGACGCTCGTTGTCCTCAACGGCGCTTTCATGCTCATTGACATAGGAACGATGCGTTAGCGCACGCGTCAGCAGCGAAAGGTTAGTAAATGCCATACCCAGCCGCGCGGCCAAATCAGCCGGTGACTCCGGCGCTTCTACATTTGTGCGTGGTGCCACGGGACCTCCCTGGAACTCAGGGAGCGCCAAGCTCCTTCTCCCACTTCCTGATCGCCCACATCAGTTCGAGGCTGGCAATGGGATGGGGCTTTGCGGCCCATCAGTTCCAAACGGATTGGACTGGCTCATTCTATCTCAGAACGTTTGCGCTGACTACCACCGTCTGGGATACAATCGCCCCTGCCTCCGGAGTGGGATATTGGCTGCGACTGGCAAGAGCACTTCCTTCCTCGACAGCGTACGAATGGGCCTTGGCGCGTGGTCATGGGGGGACCGCATCGTCTGGCAATTCGGTCGTGGCTACACGGACGTGGACATTCATGAGGCCTTTCAGGCCGCTGTCAAGGAGGGCCTCAGCTTCTTCGATACGGCGGAAGTCTATGGATCCGGTCGCTCTGAACGCTACATCGGGCAATTCATCAAGGAAGTCGATCAGCCGATTTTGGTCGCCACAAAATTCTTCCCGTGGCCCTGGCGGCTCACACGAGATTCTATCCTGTCGGCGCTAAAGGGCAGCTTGGACCGCCTGAGTCTGAAAGCGGTGGACCTCTATCAGGTCCATTCTCCGACTCCCTTACTCACAGCGGAGATCCTCATGGAAAGAATGGTCGCCTGCGTCGAATCGGGACTGGCCCGGGCCGTGGGGGTGTCCAACTTCGATCAATCCGACATGCTCCGCGCCTATTCAACATTGGCGCGGCACGGCTTGCCCCTTGCCTCGAATCAGGTTCACTACAGCCTGCTCAATCGCCGGGTTGAAAAGAATGGTTTGCTGGCACGCTGTCAGGAATTGGGCATTCGTCTGATTGCCTATTCCCCGCTCGAGATGGGTCTGCTCACCGGAAAATACGGGCCAGCAAATCCGCCCCCCGGCAACCGCGCTCTCCGATACGCCACTCTCCTCAGGAAGCTTGAGCCGGTGCTGAAGCTCATGACCAAGATTGGCCAGGATCACGGCGGAAAATCCAACTCCCAGGTCGCGCTCAATTGGGTGCTTGCCAAAGGAGCACTGCCGATCCCGGGCGCGAAAAATGCTGAACAGGCGATTCAGGATGCTGGCGCGCTGACCTGGAACCTGACAGAAGATGAAGTTGAGGCCCTGGACACGGCCAGCGACGAGGCGCTCTGAGAACCGCCAGGCTTTGGCTGGGAGCAGCCTTGCTGGCCGTTGGGCGTCGCTGATAGTGCAGTACCCGTGCATGACGACGGCAGAAACAATACGGCGCCCGCTCTTACAGGCGCCGTATTATTCACCTCAGGTGGCCCCTATTCTCGAGGCCCGGCAAACTGGAAATAGGCGAAGCCCGCCGCGAACACAAGGAAGATTGCCACCAGCAGCCAGGCGGCACCCGCGCGGGTGACCTGCGACAATACACCCAGTAGCATCACGACAAAGCCAATGGCGTTGAAAATCAACAACGGAACCGTAGCGGCGTGCGCGGAGCCCGCTTCGGCCATTTGACTGCCGAACCAGCAGAGCATCGCGAAAGCCACCAGAGCCGCTCCAAGGGTCTGCGCCAGGAGCACTTCCGTCTTACCGGTGGTGAGACCAAAGAACTTGAGGACGATCGCGGGGCCCAGCAACAGGACGACTGCAAAAAGTAGGTCGATGACCAATTCCGCCAACAAGAGGTTGCGAAGTTTCATCAGGTTGTCCTTTCCTTATCGGTATGTGATGCGATTCGAGTCTTGCCTTTGGAGTATACAGCCACTTCCAACTCCGGTGCTTCTCCCCCATTCGGGCTATACCACAGCAAATGGGTTCTCGATGTGCTGCTCGGCGCCGAGCCACCGTCGAAGATACCGGGTGAGGCGCACCATCAAGTGGGGTCAGCATCTCTCCTGTTGCACTTGCGATGCGAACGGGTTGTGGGCGCCCCGGCCTCCGCCACCTGTGGCAAAAGAGCCGCCCGCGCACCCGTGTGCTATAATACCGCCCAGCATGCCAAGCTACGCCCGGCTGTCCAAGAACAACGAGAGCGATTGCTCGCGAGTCGTTGGGTGAAGCTTGGCAGGTTAGCAAGTAGAGCTTAAGGAGAGCCCATCGCCCAACGCACGTTGCGAAGGGCGATTGTTTTTGCCCGCTGGCGCGTCTGCGGTTGATCGACCGACGAATTCTTCCCGGAGTCTTTCGTCTTGTCCTTCATGGCCGCTGACTCTTGCGTTGCCTCGGGAATCGTTCGGAGGTGCTGCATGTACAGAACTCATACCTGTGGTGAATTGCGAGCTGCGAACGTCGGCCAGGAGGTCACTCTGGCGGGATGGGTGCACCGACGGCGGGATCACGGCGGGCTCGTATTCTTTGACTTGCGGGACCACTATGGGATAGTTCAGATTACGGTCAATCCCGACCTCACGCCGCAAGCAATGGAGACCGCGGCGGCCGTGCGTATGGAATGGGTCGTTCAGGCACGCGGCACGGTGAGGCAGCGACCCATGGGCATGGAGAATCCGCGCATGCCCACCGGC
Source organism: Anaerolineae bacterium (assembly GCA_041480885.1). Lineage (GTDB taxonomy): Bacteria > Chloroflexota > Anaerolineae > Anaerolineales > Villigracilaceae > Fen-1038. Next base: position 14,057 of record JBGPAT010000016.1, on the reverse strand, counting down.
GATATCGAGGTGATGGCCACCCAACTTGAGGTACTCAATGCTGCCCGGACTTTGCCATTCATGGTCACCGGTGACGAGGCCGAGCCGGACGAGAACTTGCGTCTGAAGTATCGCTATCTCGACTTGCGGCGCGACCGCATGAGTCGCAATCTCGCACTTCGCCATCGCGTCATCAAGTTCATGCGTGAGTACTTGGACAAAAACGGCTTCATGGAGATCGAGACTCCGATCCTGTTCAAGGCAACGCCGGAGGGCGCTCGCGATTATCTCGTGCCGTCGCGCCTTTACCCGGGCCAATTCTATGCCCTGCCCCAATCGCCGCAACAACTGAAACAGCTGCTCATGGTAGCCGGCATCGATCGGTATTTTCAGATCGCGCGCTGCTTCCGCGATGAGGACCAGCGGGGGGATCGTCAGCTCGAGTTCACCCAGCTTGACCTGGAGATGTCCTTTGTGCAACGCGACGACGTCCTGGAAATGGTGGAGGGGTTGTATACGGCTTTGATACCCGCCAACGCGCCAAACAAGCACCTTGCCGCCTCGCCATGGCCCAAACTAACTCATGCCGAAGCGCTAACGAGATTCGGTACCGACAAACCGGATCTGCGATTCGGGATGGAGCTTCAGGACATGAGTCGCGTCTTCGAGCATACCGAGTTTGGTGTCTTCAAGACCGCCACCGCAGCCGGGGGAGTCATCAAGTGCATAGTCGCTCCAAAGTGCGCCGACTACTCGCGCCGTGAGTTGGATGGACTGACAGATAGCGCCAAAAGCTTGGGTGCAAAAGGGCTGGTAGCACTGCCTCTCACCGCGGATGGCCTGAAGGGAAGTGCCGCCAAGTTCATGAGCGCGCAGGAGAGCCGGGCGCTACTTGCGCTATGCGGCGCCCAAACTGGCGACTTGATACTTCTGGCGGCCGATCAACCCGCCATTGTGAACCGGGTGCTCGGTGCATTGCGCTTGGTGTTCCGTGACAGATTACAACTGGCAGACAAGGACACCATGGCATTTGCGTGGATTGTGGATTTCCCCATGTTCGCATGGAATGAGGCGACTCGCAAATGGGATGCAGAGCATCATCCGTTCACGATGCCGAGGATGGCTGACCTTCAGAAGTTCGAAACCGATCCGGGGGCCGTACTTTCGGACGCCTACGACATGGTATGCAATGGCTACGAGCTGGCTTCCGGCTCGATCCGGATCCACCGCAGCGAGATTCAGCGAAAGGTCTTCCAACTTCTTGGGTTGAGCGATGCCGAGATCCACCACAAGTTTGGTCATATGTTGGAGGCCTTTGAATACGGTGCGCCGCCACACGGCGGGCTGGCGCCGGGCATTGACCGCCTCATTATGCTCCTGGCAGACGAGATCAACATCCGGGAGGTAATTGCATTTCCGAAGAATCAGAGCGCCAGGGATGTAATGGCCGATGCCCCCTCGGAGGTCGACCCCAGCCAGTTGGCGGAACTTCACCTTAATATCGCGAAGTAGCAGTCTGGCGGCCCTCAGTCGGGAGTCGTGACTCGAGATGGGCAGTCCGCGGCGACACGGGGCCAACTTCCATACCTCAAACAAAGGTGTAATCCATGGAACGCACACGCATTGAAAACATCTCAAAATCTGTAGGCCAGGAAGTGGTCATCGACGGCTGGGTCTACAATCGCACCGACAAAGGGAAGCTGTGCTTCCTGCTCGTTCGCGATGGAACGGGCTTTATCCAGTGCGTTGCCTTCAAAGGCGATCTTGATCAAGGCTTGTTTGACCAGATCATGCGCCTGCCGCAAGAATCCTCCATTACGGTCACGGGCTTGGTACGCGAAGACAAGCGCGCCCCGGGCATCCCCGGCGGCTACGAAATCGGCATCAGGGAGCTCAAGATCATCCAAGCCGCGGACCCGGACTATCCGATGGCGCTCAAGGATCACGGCGTGGACTTCGCACTCGATCATCGCCATTTGTGGATACGGATGCCGAGCCAGTGGGCCATTCTGCGTGTGCGCGTCAAGGTCATCGCTGCGGTCCGCAATTACCTGGATGGTCTCGGCTTCTTCAATCTGGATACACCTATCCTGACACCTGCGGCGGCCGAAGGTACGACGACACTCTTTCAAACGCCCTACTTTGATGAGGGCTTTGCCTACCTTGCTCAGACCGGCCAGCTTTATAACGAGGCAAACATCTTCTCTTTTGGAAAAGTCTATTGCCTCGGCCCCACGTTCCGGGCTGAGAAGTCGAAGACCCGGCGTCACTTGACTGAGTTCTGGATGCTCGAGCCCGAAGTGGCATTCTGCGATTTGGACTGCCTGATGGAGCTCGAAGAGGGGCTGATTGCCCACATCGTCAAGACTGTCCTGAGTGACTGCGCCCATGAACTCAAGTCACTTGGACGGGACACTTCCGGGCTCGTCAAGGTCAATGCCCCCTTTCCCCGCATTTCTTACGATGAAGCCGCGCGGATCCTTCTGGATGTGGCTGCGCAAGAGTCTGATCCAGAACGCAGAGAGCTGCTCAGATTCGAATGGGGGATGGATTTTGGTGCGCCCCATGAGACCGCATTAACCAACCGTTTTGACAAGCCCGTTTTTGTGTACGGGTACCCTGCGGCCGTCAAAGCCTTCTACATGGAGCCTTGGCCGGACCGGCCTGAAGTATGCAAGTCGGTCGATCTGCTCGCACCGGAGGGCTACGGGGAGATCTGCGGGGGCTCGGAGCGCATCAGCGATCACGGCCTCTTGCTGAAGCGCATTCATGAACAGCAATTGCCCGAGGAGGCTTTCAAGTGGTACCTTGAGCTGCGAAAATACGGTTCTGTTCCGCACTCTGGTTTCGGCATGGGAGTGGAACGCGTTGTCGCCTGGTTGTGCGGAATTGAGCATATCCGCGAAGCAATCCCTTTCCCGCGGACTATCAAGCGCGTATATCCGTGATGAGACGGGAGCGATGCAGCCGGCAGCTGCCCTCATTAGTGGTCAGGTGACAGCGTAGAGTCCGGGACGCCCTACAACGTTTTGGATAGTCCCGGCTTCGATTGTTTGTTTTCTCGCTGCGCTTTGAGGGCCTCGAGCACCATCGGAAGGATAGAAATCAGCACGATCACCAACACGACCATCGAGAAATGGTCACGGATGAACGGAATGTTGCCAAAAAGGTAGCCCGCTCCCAGGAACAAGCCCACCCAAATAATTCCCCCAAATACATTGTATGAGAAGAAATAACCGTACGACATGCGACCGATCCCTGCAACGAACGGAGCAAAAGTCCGCACAATGGGAACGAATCGAGCCAGAAAAATGGTCTTGCCGCCGTGCTTCTCAAAAAAAACATGCGTCCGTTCGAGATATTCTTTCTTGATCCATCGTATACTGTACGCCCGCTCCCCAAGTAAATGGCCGATCCAATAGTTAACCGTGTCACCCAGCACGGCGGCGATTGCCAGCAGCACGAATAGCAGCCCGATCTCAAGCGAACCCAGCGCCGCGAACGCTCCCGCCGCGAACAGCAGCGAATCGCCCGGGAGGAATGGCGTTACTACGAGTCCGGTCTCCACAAATATCACAATGAACAGCAGCGCGTATGTCCACGCGCCATATTGAGTGATTACCGCGCTCAGATGTGTATCGAGATGCAGGAACAGATCGACCGCGAATTGGACGATTTGCATGAAGGTTTGCCTCGGACTGAGAATTGCAAGCGCCGAATTATACCTTGTCGTCGCGCCCCGGGCGGCGGATCTCGACGAGACTTAACCAATGCCCCACTCCGAGAAGGACGAAACTCCCCAGGCTTGCCACTCCCAGATCGAGCGGCCCAACCGCGAACAGCACCAAATTGCGCGAGCTGGCCAGCCACTGTCCGGCCGCAAATCCCATGATGCTCAATCCAAGATAGAGCACCAGGTGACCTGCCCCGCCGTCCAGCCACAGATGGAAAAGCGCGCCGATGAAAAGCGCGCAAACCAGGCCCAATAGGATCGAAGGCAATGTCATGTTGCTTGCGTGTCCTGGTTCATTGGATGATCCCGCCCCCAAGCACGACTTCTCCATTATAGAAGACCGCAGCCTGCCCGGGTGTGATATCGCGTTGAGGTTGTTCGAATAGCACCTTGGCCTTGATGCCAGCCTGGATTGGGACAACCTGCGCCGGGCGTTCTCTCGCAGTGTAACGCGTTTTTACCTCTGCACGGAACGGATGCTTGATGACTTCGCCCGAAGTCCAGGTCACTTCGCCCGTCGTCAACTCGCTGCAACCCAGTTCGAACTCAGGACCGACTGTCAACGTGTTTGCAGCGGCGTCTTTTCCAAGCACGTAGAGCGGCACAGGCGAGCCGATCCCGAGCCCTTTGCGCTGTCCGATGGTGTAGTTGGCCAGTCCCAAATGCTCTCCCAGGACCTCCCCGGCTCGGGAGACGATCGTGCCCGGCTTGGGCGTGTCCCGTCCATTTCGAAGCAGAAACTCGCGATAATCACCACCCGCGAGAAAGCAGAGGTCCTGGCTTTCACGTCGCGCGGCCGTGGGCAATCCATACGTTGCCGCCATGCTGCGCACGTCCGGCTTGGAGTACCCTCCGATCGGGAATAACGCCCTCTTCAGTTTTTCCTGATCCAGCACGTGCAGTACATATGACTGATCTTTGGCTGCGTCCGTGCCGCGCAGCAGGCTGACCGTTCCGTTTGGTTCAGTCCGGACTCTGGCATAGTGACCGGTTGCCATGAAATCGGCGCCGAGCGCCAGCGCATGTTCAAAGAGCAGGGTCCAGCGGATCTCCCGGTTGCATATCAGGCACGGGTTCGGCGTCTCTCCACGCGCGGACCCGTCCAGGAAATAGCCTACGACTTTCTCACGAAAAGCGTCTTTTGCATCCACTGCGTAGAAGGGAATGTCCAACTTCCCGGCCACGCGGCGCGCCAAAGCCATAGCATCCGGGGTGCAGCACCGATTAGTGTCATCCTTCCCCGGTTCCGACCACAGCCGAAGCATCATGCCGACGACTTCGTAGCCGCGGTCTTTGAGCAAGGCAGCGGCCACCGAAGAGTCCACACCGCCAGACATTGCGACGACGACCTTTTGCATCATTCTAACTAGTGAGGGTAGCGGACAGACCTAGCGACCGCGCAGGGCACGCGCCTTGGCGACTAAGCCCGGCAATGCTGCCAGGAATGTCTCCACGTCCCGGATCGTTGTGCCATTGCCAACAGTCACTCGCAGCGAACCAAGGCCCCAGTCGCGCGAAAAACCCATGGCGCTCATGACCTCGCTCGGTTCCGGATTGCCGGTCTTGCAAGCCGAGCCAGATGAACACGCAAATCCAGCAGCATCCAGCAGCGTGAGGAGCAGATTGCCATCCACACCCTGGAACACGAACGACGCGTGATTGGGCAGTCGCCGATCGAGACTGCCGGTCAGGCGTACATCCGGGATTGACTCAAGCACGCCGCCGATGACGCGATCGCGCAACGGCTTGACGTGCTCTGTGCGCGCTGCGCGTTCCTGGCTCGTCAGCCGCAAGGCTTCTGCGAAGCCCACGATGTATGGCACGTTTTGTGTGCCGGCCCGCAATCCTGCTTCCTGTGCGCCGCCGGTCTGCACCGGCAGCAGCGGCGTTCCATCTCGAACATAGAGGGCACCCACTCCTTTGGGGCCGTAGAACTTATGCCCCCCAAGCGACATCGAATCCACGCCAAGAGCCTTCAGATCTAGGTCAAGATATGCGGCAGCCTGGACGGCGTCCGTGTGCAAGGGCACTCCTCGCATATGACACAACTCTGCGATTTCGGGAATTGGATTGATGGTGCCGATCTCATTGTTGGCGTACATCACTGAAACTAGCGCCGCCTTGGCGCTTAGCGCGCGTTCTACCACGTCACGCGACACCGAACCTTGGGAGTCAACTTCCAGCCAAACCACCTCAAATCCATGGTATCGTGCGAGATCTTCTGCGGTCTTGCTCACTGCGTGATGTTCGGCCTTTGATGTCAAGATCTGGTTTGCGCCCCTCCCATCCCGCATTGCGATGGCCATCCCGCGCAGGGCAAGATTGTCAGACTCCGTACCGCACGACGTGAATATGATCTCGTTGAGCCGGCAGCCGAGAACTGCCGCGGTCTTCTCGCGTGCTGCCTCAAGCGCCGCCTCGGCCTGCTGGCCATGACGATGGATCGATGATGGATTTCCGAATGTCGTCGAGAAGTACGGCTGCATTACCGACAGCACCCGTTCGTCGACGGGTGTCGTCGCAGCGTAGTCAAGATAGACCGGGGGCGGTGAACTCATAATCGGAAGATTATAGCATGCGAGGTGCCCCAGTTCAACGGACAACTCATCGCCACGCCCTGAGACCGACGACGAGGTCTTGGTTTCTTTCTGAGATCCGGTCAGCCCCGTTGTTTTTTAGTGTACAGCCCCTCAAAGTGCCCGGCGCGCAGTCTCGTGAGATCATCCTGGGCATGTTTCTGCTATCTCGCGACGCGGGTGCAGCACCAGCGGATCTCCGCATCCTCTGAACCTCACGATCGGTGGAGTTATAATCACGTCCGCTGCAGGCCAGAATGGCGGCCTTCTCACCTCGTCTTTCTCGGCTCGACATCTCATGGGACTGCCGGACTTCGGCTTCCGCATCATACACTGCCTTTGGACCAGGAGCCTTTCATGACGGACATCATCAAGTTTGGCACAGACGGTTGGCGAGGCGTCATCGCCGAAGACTACACCTTTGACAATGTCCGCCGCGTGGCGCAGGGTTTTGCTTCTTACCTAATCCAGAATGGAAAACAGGGCGGCTCCGTCGTCGTCGGTTACGACAAACGGTTCGACAGCGAGTTTTTTGCCGCTGCTGTCGCGGAAGTGCTGGCTGGGAACGGCCTTCACGTGCATCTGACTCAGGGTCCCACTCCTACGCCGGTCATAGCCTACGCGGTAGTGAACATGCACGCTGACGGCGCCATCAACATTACGGCGTCCCACAACCCGGCGACCGACAATGGTTTCAAGGTGCGTGATGCGGCCGGTGGTGCGATCGATCCGGCTGGTCTGACGAAAATCGAGTCCCTCATTCCGGAATCGGCGAGCGAAATCCAGAGGCAAGATTACGATGCGGCCGCCAAGAACGGCCTCATAGCCAAGTTCGATGCCGCCCCGGATTACATCGCCCATATCAAGCCGCTTGTCGATATCGAGGCCCTCAGGCAGGCCGGCCACCACGTGATGGTCGATTCCATGTGGGGCAATGGTGGGGGCTGGTTCGCCAGTCTGCTGGCAGGTGGTACTACACAGGTGGTCGAGATCCACAAGGACCGCAACCCGCTTTTTCCAGAGATGAAGCGCCCGGAGCCAATCCCCCCCAATATAGATGTCGGACTGCATGCCACTCTTGCAAACCAAGCCGACATCCTTCTCGTGACGGATGGTGACGCGGATCGATTGGGAATTGGAGACGAGCATGGTCAGTTCATCAATCAATTGCGCGTCTTCGGCTTGCTCGCTTACTACCTGCTTGAGATTCGCGGTCAGCGCGGTCCTATCGTGAAGACTCTGTCCACTACGACCATGCTCAATAAGCTGGGCGAGCTGTACCACGTACCCGTTTATGAAACTGCCGTAGGTTTCAAGTACGTGGCCCCCAAGATGATTGAGACCAATGCCATGATCGGCGGCGAGGAAAGTGGCGGGTATGCCTTCCGAGGCGATGTTCCAGAACGTGACGGCATACTGGCGGGCCTCTACATGCTTGACTTCATGATGCGCGCCGGCAAGAAACCCTCGCAGCTGTTGGAGCTGTTGTTTGAGAAAGTCGGCGCCCACTACTACGACCGCATTGACTCGCCTTTTGAAGGTGATCGCAAGGCGGTCGAGGCGAAAATCCTGGCTGCACGGCCAAAGGAAATAGGCGGACTCAAGGTGACCGGCATTCTCACGCTGGACGGCTATCAGTTCAAATTGGAGGACGGAGGTTGGATGCTGATACGCTTCAGCGGCACCGAGCCAATCATCCGCGTCTATTGCGAGACGACTCACGAGGATAAGGTGCAGGCAATCTTGCAGGATGGCTTGAAGATCGCGGGCCTGCGCTAATCCTGGAGATTCCGCCGGCATCACAGGCCCCGACCGAGGCGCAGCTCTTCGCAAGTGACCCTTGACACTCGCCGACACTCATTGCCATCTGGATATGAGTAGATTCGATGCCGACCGCGAGTCGGTGATTCTGCGCGCGCAGCAGAGAGGCGTCAATCGCATCCTGGTTCCCGGCCTCAACGGAGAGTCCAGTGAGGATGCTCTGGCTTTGGCGGATGCTCACGGTCCCATCTATGCAGCAGTTGGCTATCACCCAACCGAGGTTCAAGATTTCCAGGAAGCCTCCCTGGATCGGGTCGGCGGGTTAGCCAGGCACCCCAAGGCAGTGGCTGTGGGCGAGATCGGACTTGACTACTACTGGGTTCAGGACGCAGCAAAACGGGCTCGACAGCGCGCGGCCCTCCAAGACCAGCTCGATCTGGCAAGCCGGAGCGGTCTACCCGTCGTGTTGCATATGCGCGAAGAAGGTGATGCAGAAGATGGCGTCTGCGCCCAGGATTTGTTGGCCATTCTCAGAGCCTGGGTCGCATCTTTGGGGACGGAGAATGCACGACTGTCGCAGCGGCCCGGCGTCCTGCACTCGTTTTCGGGCGGGGTCACCACTGCTCTACAAGCCATTGAACTGGGTTTCTACATCGGTGTCACTGGGCCCGTAACCTACAAGAACGCGCCGAGGCGTCGTCAACTGGTAGGCGGACTGCCCCTGGATCGCATCCTGATAGAAACCGATTCTCCGTTCCTGGCCCCCGAGCCGCACCGGGGCCGCCGCAACGAACCCGCCTTCGTGACCTACATTGCTGATAGAATTGCGGAGATCCAATCGCGCACGCCGTCGGAGGTCGCAGAAGTGACCAGCACCAATGCCGCACGGCTGTTTGCGTGGGGAGACGTTGTTTGAACACGGTCGCATTCCTCTCGCCAGTGCAGGCCCAGCTGCAGCTCGTCGAGGCCCGTTTGCACGCGCAAGCCGGCGAGCGCCATCCCGATCTGCGGGCGGCGCTGGAGCAGATATTGGCTGCCGGCGGCAAGCGCATCCGTCCAAGCCTTGCTCTGCTGGTGGGCAACATGCTGGGAGGTCCAGACGACCGGCTCGTCACGCTTGGCGCAGCGGTCGAACTGCTGCATACAGCCACTCTTGTACATGATGATCTGATCGACGGCTCACTGCTTCGGCGAGGCATGCCGACTCTAAATGCGCGCTGGTCTCCCGCCGCCACGGTACTGACGGGCGACTTTTTGTTTGCGCGCGCTGCGAAGTTAGCCGCCGAGACCGACCACCTGCCGCTGATGAATCTGTTTGCCGAGACACTCGCGGTGATCGTGAACGGTGAGCTGAATCAGATGTTCACTGAGCGTGGCGTGATTGGTCGGGACAACTATTATCAGCGTATCTACGCGAAGACCGCCTCGCTCTTCGAGATGACCAGCCGTGCCGCAGCGATGGTCAGCCCCACCGATGAATCTAGCATCGAAGCCATGCGGAAATTCGGCTATGAGACCGGCATGGCATTTCAGATCGTCGACGATATTCTGGATTTTACGGGCGAGCAGGCAGCCGTCGGCAAGCCAATTGGTTCTGATCTCCTGAATGGCCTGGTGACGCTTCCTGCTATCTACTATGCCGAAGCGTCGCCCCAGGATGCAGATGTTCGGTCGCTTGCCGAGGGCGGATGGGCCAATGGGGAGCGCATCGCCCGCCTCGTGGAATCGATCCGAAAGACCGATGCCATCCAGAGAGCGATGGCCGAGGCCCATCAACACATTGAGGGCGCTCTCCACATCCTTGATCAATTTGATCCGGGCCCCGAGCGGGAAGCGCTTGAGAACCTGGCGAAATTCATCGTGGATCGCAAAGTTTGAAAATCGCACGTGGCCCAATTGGCGGAGGAACGCGGCGCTCCTGGGATTGCTTCAATCCAAGTTGCCGCGGGCCGCAAGGACCTTGACATGAGCAGCCTACGCCGCCCATTCCGCCTGAACGTCGGCTTCATTATCCATCAGGAAGTCGGTTCTACGTACGAATTCCCCTTCAAGGTTGAGCGCGCCCTCCTGGGAGTAGATCTGGAGCTGCGCGCCCTGACGGGCACGATCACGGTGAGCCGCACCCCCCAGGGCTTACTGATGATGGGAGATTTCGCGGCCGAGACTACTGCAGACTGCGCCCGTTGCCTGAGGCAGTTCAACCAGCCGCTCACTTGGACCTTCACCGAGCTCTATGCCTTCACCGAAAAATCGGTCAGCGACTCGGGCTTGCTGGTGCCGGAAGACGCGCAGATCGATCTCCAGCCACTGATGCGCGACTATGCGCTGCTCGAGATCCCGATCACTCCCATTTGCCGGCGCGGTTGCCGAGGCCTGTGCCCCGTGTGTGGACAGGATCTCAACACCCACGACTGCGGTCACCGGCCCGATGCAAGCTCCTCAGAATTCGCGGCGCTCAAGGATTTCCTCAAGCAAAAGCCACCGATGCAGGGGGCAGCTCAAAGGGGTGTGCTACCCGGCACGGCAATGGATCATACGCAAGAGATGCCCCCAAACCGTCAATTCATACTCAAGATAGCGGGTGCCGCTCTGGCCGCGGCGGTGCTCGCAGTCGCATTCTACCTGCGGGCGATCTACAACCTTACGCACATCGACTTCGGCAACACGAATTTCGTTTTCTTCTGGTTGGCCGGTCGCATGTCTCTGATGGGCGAGAATCCATACAACACGATCCAATGGCTTGCCGCCCACGATGCCTACGGCGTGGCCTGGCGCCCCAACGCGATCTTCCCCTACCCCCTGCCGCTGGCATACTTCATGGCGCCCCTCGGCCTGTTGTCGCTGGCGGCAGCTTACTTCACCTGGCAGATTCTCTCGCAGGTCATCATCGCACTGACGGTTTGGAGTCTCCTTCGGCGCTGGTCAGACTCTCGCTTCACACGGCTTCTGATACCGCTCACCTTCTCTCTGCTCTTCTTCGGACCCGTCTACCTGACTCTCCAAATCGGCGCACTCGGTGCCTTCACTTTGGTGGTGCTGCTTGCGGCCATGTCAGCCATGGAACACCAACGGTCGCTTCTGGCGGGATTGCTGCTGTCACTGACCATTCTTAAACCGTCCCAAGCCGCGCCTATTCTAGCACTGGCCGGCATCTGGCTCCTTTCGCGGCGCGATTGGAAAGCAATTCAGGGTGGGTTGCTCGGCAGTCTTGCGTTGGTAATCCTTGGCCTGCTCCGTGACCCTCTCTGGATATCCAAGTTCGGCGGCGCGAGCCAGGTAGTCCTCGACCGCACACTGGGAATTCAATCAAACACCTTTGGTTTCGCATATCTTGCCTGTCAGCGGAATTTGGTCTGCATGTGGATCGTGGGAGGAGCGGCCTCGGTCCTCGCTTTGGGGCTTGGCGGCTTCTACCTCTGGCGGAACCGGGGCTGGCTGACGCCTTGGGAAGCATTCAACATCATTATCCCAGTCTCTTTCGTGACATCCGTGTACTTGTGGTCCTACGATCAGGCACCTTACGTCATCCCGATAGTCTGGATTGCTGCCAGTTTGGTGAAGCGAACCAAAATATACGCGTGGGCATTCATTTTTCTCATCCTACTGGTGGCGGTTTCTTTCGGCGCGGTCATTGTGCAGGCTAATACCCGTCAGGATTTCACGAGTATCCTGACAACGGCACTCGTGCTCGGCTTATCGCTGCTGCTTTCGCGGGCTGAAAGGGATCTACCCGCGGCTCTTCGGGCCGGAGCCATCTCGCATGCGTCCTTGGGCTCACGGCGCCCGCCTGATTTGGGCGGCAAATCATAGTAGAATTGTCGCATGCAATCCACCGCACGAACCACCCAAGAACGCAGCTCACCGGCGATGCCTTTGTGCATGGCTGTTGGCGCCTGGGGTGCGTCTTAGTTCGATCCGACTCGACGTCCCCAGGCTGTCCCATGTGCGGACGGCTTTTTTATTTATGCAGATCGCATGCGCAGTCCGCCCTGGAGATAGTCTGCTGATTCGGCGCAGATTTGCGTGTCGCGCCGGCTCACCCATGTCCTTCGGTAATACCGAATCACGGAGTCACCGATGCCCGAGAATATCCTGATCGCCATCGCTTGGCCCTACTCAAATGCCGAGATCCACGTAGGCAATCTCACTAGCTCTCATTTGCCCGGGGATATCGTCGCACGCTACCACAGGCTGAAGGGCAACGACGTCCTCATGGTCAGCGGCACCGACTCGCACGGCACGCCTGTGGTCCTGGCGGCCGACAAGGAAGGCAAACCCGTTGAGGAGGTCTACAAGAAATACCATGCTGGATTCCTCGAGCTCTTTCAGGCAGCCGGCATCACGTATGACCTTTTCACGACCACTCACACGGAGAACCATTTCAAGGTCTCGCAGAGCATGTTCCTGGCGCTTCAGAAAAACGGTTACCTGTTCAAGCGGTACAGCAAACAGTGGTACTCCCCAAGCGCCGGAAAGTTCCTTCCCGACCGCTACGTGGAGGGCACCTGCTACATCTGCGGCTTTCAAGGCGCCCGCTCGGATCAGTGCGACAATTGTGGAAACGTACTCGACCCCGAGAAACTGATCAATCCGCGCGCCCGGACTGGCGACGGAGCCCTCGAGCTGCGCGACACCGAGCACTATTATCTGGATCTCTCCAAGCTTGAGCCGGAGGTCAAAGCCTTTTTGCGGGAGCGGGCTGACCACTTTCGCGACACCGTGCTCGGAGAATCCCTGGGGAAGATCGAGGCCGAAGGCCTCCAGCCGCGGCCAATCACGCGCGATCTCGATTGGGGGATCCCGGTGCCGACGCAAGAACCGGGCTGGGAAGGCAAGAAGCTTTACGTCTGGTTCGAGGCCGTCATTGGCTACCTCTCCGCCGCCATCGAGTGGGCGCACGTCTCAGGCGACAAGGATGCTTGGCGCAAATGGTGGACCAATCCCGGGGCGCGTCAGTTCTACTTCATTGGAAAAGACAACATTTTCTTTCACACTTCTCTCTGGCCTGCGGAATTGATGGGCGTGGGCACGCAGTTCGGTAAAGTCTTCGCGAACCAGGAATTCAGATTGACCTTGCCATATGATGTTCCCGCTACTCAATTCATGAATCTCGAAGGGCAGAAGATCAGCGGTTCTCGCAACTGGGCAGTTTGGGGGCGCGACTTTCTGAGCCGCTATGATCCCGACGCGCTTCGTTACTACTTGACGATCAATATGCCGGAAAACAAGGATAGCGACTGGGACTGGAAGGATTTCGTGGCCCGCAACAACAATGAACTGGTGGCCACCTGGGGCAACCTGGCGAATCGGGTGCTTGCTTTCTGCTATCGGACGTGGGAAGGCCGCGTTCCCCTGGTGGATACTGCCCAACTCGGGCCCGCAGACCTTGACCTGTTGGCCTATATTGATGCAGCCTTCGATTCGATTGGGGACCTGCTGGCATCCGTGCGGCTCCGAGCAGCGCTGCAGGAGTGCTTGCGTCTCGCCTCACTGGTCAATCAGTACCTGGATCAGACCGCCCCATGGACCACTATCAAGCACAACAAGGACGAGGCCGCTTTGTCCATCTATACCGCCCTAAAGGCCATTGACTCTCTGAAGATTCTCTTCTCCCCCTTCTTGCCCTTCACCTCGCAGCGATTGCATGAGTTCTTTGGAAATGAGATGCCCCTGTTCGGCGGGCAGTACACGGCGGATGTCAGTGACTCACTGGGCACGCATAAGGTCCTTCGATATCAGCCGCAGAGTGCGGTGTCGGGATCTCACACTGAGGATCGATGGCAGCCTAGCGCTCTCCGACCTGGCGCGAAACTCAATCAGCCTGCTGCGTTGTTCAAGAAACTAGAGGTAGGTGTCTCGGAATCCGAGATCGCCAGACTGGGATCTTAGCCGATCCTGAAGGGGGGATCGCCCGCGGCCTTGCCGCGGTGGAAATCCCTCTGGACCATGTGTGTGGGTACGGCTCCGGAACAGATCGCCGGACGATCTATAGACGATCGTCCGGTGAT
>JBGPAT010000015.1:0-18849 GCA_041480885.1 Anaerolineae bacterium | reverse complement strand
CTATCGAGGTGGCTGGTGGCTTCGTCTAGGACGAGGATCTTCGGGTCCTTGAGGATGACGCGCGCAAGGGCGACGCGTTGCTTCTCGCCGCCGCTTAGACGGTAGCCACGCTCGCCGACGATGGTGTCATACCGATCCGCCAAATCCATGATGAAGTTGTGGATGTTGGCAGCCCGCGCGGCAGCCTCCACCTCGGATTGCTTTGCATCCATCCTGGCATACAAAAGGTTCGTCCGGATAGTATCGTGGAAGAGATAGTTCTCCTGCGTGACCATGCCAATTGCGTCAGCCAGCGAGTCCAGGGTCACGTCCCGAAGGTCGCGCCCATCAATCAGAATCCGGCCGGCCGTAGGGTCATACAGCCTTGGGATCAGATAGGTCAGCGTGGTTTTGCCGGCACCGGAGGGGCCCACGAGCGCCACCAGCTGGCCGGGGGTTGCACGGAAGGAGATGGAGGTGAGGGCAGTCTCACGGGCCTGCGACGTGCGCGCCTCAGGCTCCGCCTCGGGTTCGCCGCCATCGCCTTTATCACCCAGGGACAGCACAGCGGTCACATTTTCGATGCTCCCATAACGTTTGACGTCAGCCAGCAAGCGGCTCTCGTCGACGGCATACGTGAAGTCCACGTCGTCGAAGACCAGCTCCCCTTTCACGTTGCGGAGCGCGGAGGCATGGCGTTTCTCAACGATGTCGTGCGGAAGATCGAGCACCTCGAAGACACGCTCAAAACTCACCATGGAGGTTGAGAAGTCCACGGGCGCGCTTGCCAAGCCTTGAAGGGCGCCGTAAAGTTGACCCAGGTACGCGCCGAAGGCCACGATCGTGCCGATCGTGAATGTGCCCTGGATCACGTAGTAGCCACCCAATCCGTACACCAGAGCCGTGCCAACCGCGCTGACGAGACCGAGAATCATGAAGAAGGATGAGCCGAGCACGGCCCGCCGAACACCGATATCGCGCACGCTGGCGGCACGTTCCCCAAAGCGTTCAGTTTCCTGGAGGGCGCGTCCGAAGAGTTTGACCAGCAGGGCGCCGCCGATATTGAGGGTCTCATTCATGTGGGCATTCATCTGCGCGTTCAGTTCCATCCCTCGACGGGCTGTGTCTCGCAGGACGTTGCCCAGCCTCTGGGCAGCCAGGATGAACAGAGGCAGGACCAGCACGCTGAGGACCGTCAGGCGCCATTCAAGCGTCAGCATAACCGCCAGGATGGCAATCGTCTCAATGATGTTGGTAATGATGCCCACAATCGTGTTGCTGATGGCATTTTGCGCGCCGACCACGTCGTTGTTGAGACGGCTCATCAATTCGCCGACCTTGGTGTTCGTGAAGAAGCGCAATGACATCCGCTGCAGGCGGGCGAACAAAGCGACGCGCAGGTCGTAGATCACGCCTTCGCCGACGGCTGCATTCCAGCGACGTTGGATCACGGAGATCCCTCCGCTCAGGATCGGGATCACGAGGAGCGCAATGGCGAGCAATATCAGTTGACTGAGGTCTTTGGCTGGCAGCACCTTGTCGATCATCGTACGGAAGATGAGCGGCGACAGCAGCGACAAGCCAGTGCTGAGCAGGATCGTGACCAACATGCCAACAATCTGCGCCGTATAAGGACGGGCGTAGGCCAGCACGCGCAACAGCAACTCGCGCGTCACTCTGGGCTTCTCGTCGCCCGACCGCACGTTAGCGAACCAACTACTGTGCCGCATAAGTCAGCTCCTCCGACCATAGGACTATAAGACCATCCGACGGATTTGGCAACCAGGCGAGAGGGATGGTTAACAAAAGGCTAATGCTATAATGGCGCGTGCCCTGTTGAACCCTCCAAAAACCAAAGGCGTGTAAGTCTCGATATTGATGACGATGATGCTGTGCGACGAGTCTGGATATGAATCTGCATGAGCCCGTGATTCAGAAAGTGGGCATACCTGCAAGTGTTCAGGCATTGCCGCCGAACAAGATGTACTCGGCTGCGAATTCCCGCTGGCTTTCCGGACTGTTCTTGATTGGGATATGCAGTTTTGTAGTCTTTCATTTCCTCAATAGCCTGTGGACGACCAGTATTGATGTTGCCCTCCATTATGCGCTCGTGGCTCGAATATCCGAGCATTGGCATCTTCCGACCGGCCAGGATCCCAGCCTGGAGGAGATGAATGTATATCCCCGGTACTCACACAGACTGGCTGCCGTCATCGGCAACCTGGTTGCATCGCCAATGGCCGGAATGCAGTTCGTCGCGATGCTTTCGTTGGCGGTGTTGTGGAGTGGTTTTGGCTTCATCTTCTGGTCTTTGCCTCGCAGGTTGCTGTGGTTTGCATGCGGGAGCCTGATTGGGCTGCTTCTGGCCAATCGGCTCATCATTCATCTCGAGTTGTTTGGAAATGAGTTGTTGGGCAACTATTTCTTCCCCCAACTGGCCGCACAAGCAATGGCAATTGCCTTGTTGGCTATTGCGTTGTGGATGGAGAGAGCCGGGGTTTCTCCGGTACTGAGCTATCTCGCCCTCCTTTGCTGGGTGCCAATCATCCCGCAATTTCACCTGGTGCCGGCGGTTGAGGTGCTTGGAATCGCAATCTTGCTGGTTGCAGTTAATGTCTTGGACGCAAGAAATCCAAGCCGCTGGAAAGTGTTCTTCTTCGGCCTGTTCGCGATTCTGGCTTCCCTGTTGATCTCAGTGCGCAGTCCCGCCTTTCAGACCATGCTCACTCTCTCTGCTAACAATGGTACGTTGGAGCTGAAGTACACGCCAAATCTGGCTGATCTCGCGATCGAATCTGGAATCGTGATTGCCTTTTCAGCCCTCCTGGTTTGGCAATGGATGCGGCTGGAGTCGGCCGAAGCACGCATGAATGGCCTGGCCATCAAGTACATGGGGATTTTCGGCCTGGCCGTGGGCGGCCTATGCCTCGCTGGAATTCTTATGCAGAAGTTGGGCTATGGATCGGAATACGGATGCAAGAAATATGCGTTTGCATTGAACACATTGTTGGTGCTGGATATTCCGCTGCTACTCATCATCCTGGTTGCGCCCTTGAAGCGTTTTTTGTCGGGGCTCCGAGGAGGATCCATCAGCTTGCCTGCAATCCTGTTCCAACGCTCTTTCGTCGGCATCTTTGTCTTGGCCGCCTTTCTTACGATATTTCCGCCGACCTCGGCAAGAGCGATCGCCGTAGATGACATTGTGCGCGCCGAGCACTTCGCGATGCAGTATCGGGAGCGGTATCCGGGGAGCAATTCCGGAAAGTACGATTACGCAGTCGCGCTCCTGGGAAAGAATACGGTCTTCGACTACCTCATCTCGATCGGTGCTCTAAGGGCGCCCCGGGCGAACAACGCGGATGACTTTTTGAATGGCCGACCCCCGACCAAGCCAGACAAGGTAGGCCGTATTTTTACCAGGGCAGGCTCAATGCCTTGGGACGTTCATGCTTGCAGGGAACTTGTGACTCAGGATGGCTTCGCAATTCTGGACGCCTCATGTGTGTTCGCCAAATTGAACGGCCCGCACCCAGGGAACCTTCCCGCTTATCTTGTTCATGGACGAGGGGGATTTCATGAAATGCGGACCTAGATTCGCGAGAAAGACGTCGCCCATTGATAAGGCTCTCTGGGGAGTAGCTGATCAGATTGTGGCATATGTAGAATCAGGATGAAGATGAGACTGCTCAGCGTGAACATCGGTCAGAAAAGCACGCAGCCGAAAGGAAACAGGCTGGAGACCACGGGTATCTATAAGACCCCGTCCAGCGGCGCCGTGCACATCTCATCCTCCGGAGTTCAAGAAGACTTCATATGTGATCAGGAGAATCACGGCGGACCTGATCAGGCCGTGTACATCTACGGTGCGGTGGACTATGACTGGTGGTCGGCCGAGTTGGGCAAAAAGCTCGTCCCCGGCACGTTCGGTGAGAACTTGACCGTCAGTGCATTGGAGAGCGCGAAATTCCGGATCGGCGACCGGTTGCACGTGGGCTCGACCGTTCTGGAAGTCTCGGCACCGCGCACCCCGTGCTCGACGCTGGCCCGGCGCATGGGCGATCCGCTGTTTGTGAAGAAGTACCGGTATGCAGAGCGGCCGGGGCTATACTGCCGGGTGATGCAGGAGGGCCTCGTTCGGGCTGGAGACGAGGTCAGCCTGGAGCCAAGTCAGGGCGAGACCGTCACAATTCTTGAGTTGTTTCAGGATCACTACCGACCGGATAAGCAGGTCGATGACCTGCGCCGATTTCTAAGGGCTCCTGTCGCCGCCCGCGCGCGCGCAAACCTCGAGAGAGATCTCCAGCGGCTCTTGATGAACAGCAATTAGACGAGCGGCACTGGAGCAATTGGCGCGAGGGGGCATGTATATGGAAATCGAGTGGAAATCGAATTGGCAAGCAATAAGAGGGGGTGGCTAGGCTTTGCCCCCAACACGGTGTCAAGAGCCGACGGTTTCGTCGCTGCCCGCCGCGCGCTAGGGGGCACTCACTCTGACGATACCGCAATCACTAAGAACGACGTGAGGACATAGCTAGGACGACCTGGCAAGGTCGTAGGACTTCTTGCGACCAGATTTCGCGCCGCGGGAATTCTAGAAATCGACGCCGAAGATCCTGGGGCCGGTCGGCGCCGGACTGCCCCCAAGCGGCTCCACGGTCACCCCAAGCCCATTGAAGTTGCTCAGCGGGGACGGAGACGTGATGACGGCTGTAACGAAAGGATATCCGGTCTCGTAGGCCAGCAAACCGCCGCTGGTGCGGTGTCCTTGGGGGTCGATCAACCACATCTGATAGGTCTTACCGGCAGGCGGAACGGGCAGATGCCAGGCGAAGACCGCAATTAGGCCGCGCTGTTTGTCAACCAGGAGGCTGCCAGAGATTCCGTTCTGTGCGAATCCGATGCTCTGAGTGCTGGGATACGCAAGCATAGCTACGGCTATCTGTTGCGAATCGCTGCGGCTGCGTAGTTCTGCCTGACTCTCCAGGAGAGAACGCAACTGGAGGGACGAGACAATGCCGAGCACAATTATGAGGGCCAAGGCGCCGGCGGATGCCAGTTGCCAGGGAGACCAACGCCAAGCTGATCGGGCTGGCTGGGTCTGGTGCGTCAGACGCCTCTGAAGGAGCTGCCTGACCGCCGGGCGCGGGTAAACCGGGGGCACTGCAGACAATAGCCCGGAACTGACGCGCCGATACGCGCCCAAGTCAGCCTGGCATATCTTGCAGGTCCGTAGATGGGCTTCGAGGCCGCTGACCTCCGCAGGATCCAGGGCGTCCACTGCGTAGGCGGCCAGCTCTTGGTTAGCGAGTGCGTGCTCGTCGGTCATCTGCTCCTTGTCCATATCTGGTTACGTCCATTGCGCTCATTTTGGATTAATCGACGCCATCCGTGTTCCATTCGCGCCGCAGGGCCTGCATTGCCGCCCGCATGCGGGTCTTGACGGTTCCCAGCGGCCAACCCAGTTCATCGGCGATCTCGCTCTGGCTCAAGCCCTGGTAGTACGCCAGTTCGAGAACTTGTTGCTGTTGTTCTGGCAGCGCACGCAAGGCGAAGTGCATGCTCTCCCAGCGAATCTCTTCGGGATCGCGACTCTTGTCAGGCAGCGAACGCCAGGCCTCCTCGGGGTCTTGACCGTCGGAAAGCAGGGGCCGGCGGCCCTCCAGCCTCAGCCGGTCGAGTGCGGTGCGCCGCGCTATGGTTAGCAGCCACACGTCGAATGAGCCTCGCTCGGGAACATAAGAGCGGGCACGACTCCACAACTTTAAGAAGGTATCCTGGGTGACCTCTTCTGCGAGCATGGGGTCGCCAAGAATGTGCAGGGTGAGGCCGTAGACTCGGGGGGCATGGCGATCGTAAATGGCCAGGAAAGCCTGCTGGTCGCCGCCAGCCACGGCGCGGATCAGGTCGAACTCGGCAGGCTGGGAGGCATCCATGAGGCAATTCTACCAAGGCTTTGTGTTCGCGCAGATCCTGTCCCCGAACGATGGCGTTGCTGCCGGCCTGATTCCTGCTGCGAGCCGCCATGCGGGTCGTGCCCCAAGAAGCATTCGCATTCTAGTGTACAATCTTTCGGATGTCTTACATGCCATCACGACGCGATTTTCTGAAGCTGGGCGGTCTCAGCCTGGCCGGTTTGGCGTTCAAGGGCTTCACCCCGGACTTGATCAGTTTCGATGAGGCGGACGTGGTACGCGTGGCTACGACGTCATGGAGTGTCTACAGCGCGCCTTCGCTCAAGTCCGTCATCACCGGCACCTGGTATCGCGACGATTTGATCCACGTCTACAAGGAGGTGACGGCTCCACCGCCGACTCCCGATGCCAATGGCGTCGTCACTCCAAATCCCAATCCGATCTGGTATCGAGTCTGGGGCGGATACGCGTGGCGCGCCCGCCTGCAGCCGGTCAAGACCATCCTCAACGTGCCGGTTTCGTCCATCCCGGCGGCTGCGTCGATCCCAGGCGGCACTGGAATGCTGGCCGAGGTTACCGTGCCGTGGACCAGTCCGTGGCGGCATAGCAAGGCTGATGGTTGGCTGCCGCTCGAGGTGCCATTATGGCGCCTGTATTATGGCTCGGTTCACTGGGTGGTCGCCGTGGAGTCCGGTCCGGAGATCCCCGGTTACAACGATGCCTGGTATCGTATCTGGGACCACGTTGCGAGTTTCCCGTACTGGGTACCCGCGATGCACCTCCGGCCAATCCCCACGGACACGTACGCGGCCCTCAGCCCCGAGGTGCCGTGGGATGCGAAACGCATCGATGTCAACTTGACGAAGCAGACCCTGGCCGCCTATGAGTACGACAAGATCGTGTTCAAGACTACCATCTCCTCGGGAATTCCTACGAGCAACATGGACACGCACGTGGGCAAGTTCAGTATCATGGAGAAACTGCCCTCAGAGCTCATGGGCGAGGCGAAGTTTTCTCAGACCGTGGACGGCTACTATCAGCTGCCCGGGGTCCCGTGGACCTGCTATTTTACCGGGGACGGTCAGGCGTTTCACGGCACATACTGGCATGATAATTTTGGCACGCCAATGAGCCATGGATGCGTCAACATGCGCACCAGCGAGGCCCTGTGGGTGTTCCGCTGGGCCACGCCTGAGCACACGGCGGATGCCTACGTCAACAATCGGGGGCATGGCACCGCGGTAGACGTGCATTTTTGATATGCCCTATCTGACGTGGCCAGGCAAGCACCTTCCAGCCCCAGAGCCGCACGCACTCGTCAGAGACTCGATCATCTACCCGGGCGGAAGGGGCTACCCCGAGGCAAGCGCAGAAGACCGGTTGTTCCTGGGGGACAATCTAGCCGTGATGAGCAGCCTGCTCCCAGAATACGAAAACCGCATCCATCTCATCTATGCGGACCCGCCGTTCTTCACGAATCGCAGATACCCGGCGCGGATCGGCCGCGGCGAAGACTCGCGCAAGCCCGATGGATGGGCCCTGGCCGAGGGCTATCAGGATTCGTGGCCGGATCTGGACGCCTACCTTGACTTTATGTACCCGAGGCTGGTGCTCATGCACCGGCTGCTCGCTCCGAGCGGTGCGTTGTATCTGCATCTCGACTGGCACGCGAATTCCTACGCGCGGGTTCTGCTGGACGAGATCTTTGGTGCGGACCGACTGCTCAACGAAATTATCTGGACCTATCACGGCCCTTCGCCGATCCGCCGCGCATTCAATCGCAAGCACGACACGATCCTGGCGTACGTCAAGGGAGAAGACTACACGTTCAATCCGGATGCAGTACGCGAACCCTATAACCCCTCGACGATAAAGACTTTCAAGGCCTCCCGCAAAGCAGGCTTTGGAAAGGTTCCGGACCTGCAGCGCGGCAAAGTCCCCGAAGACTGGTGGTATTTCCCGGTCGTCGCTCGGCTTCACAGCGAACGTACAGGCTATCCGACGCAGAAACCTGAAGGCCTGCTGCAACGCATCATCTTGGCTTCCACGCAGGCCGGAGATCTGGTGGGTGACTTTTTCTGCGGCAGCGGCACCGCGCCTGTCGTGGCATCCCGGCTGGGCAGAAAATTCATTGCCTGCGATAGTACGTTCCGGGCAGTTCACACGACGAGGGCCAGGTTGTGCGCTCTGCCAAGCCATGCCTTCTCGCTGGAAACGTTGGCGCCCGGCTTATTGCCAGTGACCAGCGGAGCTGCAGTGGATGTGAAGCGGCTTGCAGGAAGCATCCGGGTGGATAGTGCCTTGGAGCTTGACTACTGGGAGGTCGATCCGGACTGGGATGGGCAACTCTTTCGCAGCGCGGCCCAAGCTCAGCGTCCGGTCGGACGCGCCGACGTTTCTCACGAAATACAAATCAAGACCGGACGCAGCGTCTGCGTCCGGCTGGTTCCCGTGGAGGGGGAGATGCTTCAACGCGAGCTAAACGTCTAAGCGGTAGCCAACACCGCGGATCGTCTTCAAGAACTTGGGCTTAAGCGGATCGAGTTCAATGGCGCGCCGCAGCCATGAAATGTGCACGTCGAGCGTGCGCGTGTCGCCTGTGTAGTTGGTTTCCCAGACCTTCTTGAAGAGCGCATCGCGCTCCACGACCTCACCATGTTTGTCCATGAGAAGTTGAAGTAAAGTCACGAGCCGGGGAGTGAGCTTGGAGTTCTTGCCGAGGCACTTGACGCGGCGGTGCTCCATGTCCAGGCGAAGCGGACCGACGTGAAGGACATTCTTGCCGTCGCCGGGAAGCAGAGGCCTAATGCGATTGGCTAGCTTCTGCGCAGTGAACGGAAGGACGAGGACCGCGTCCGCCAGGTCCTTCCCGACTCTGGCTTCCTTGGCCAACACCAGGATGATCGGATACTTGGAGTTCTTATTGCGAAGGGCCTTGCAGATGCGGAGGCCGCTGCTGCGCAGCGAGGCGGCGTTCACAACCACCAGACTGGGATTGATCCTTTCAAGGCGCGAGACCGCCGCGCCGCCGTTGCGCGCGCCATGCACTTCAAAGCCCTTCTTCTGCAGATCGGCGGCAAAAGACGGGGCATCCGCCGATCGGCCTTCTATGACCAGGAGGGTATCGCCCATGAATGTTGAGATAATTGCGTAGTGTACTTGGTGCCGAAGAGAGCCCTGCTGAACGCGCTCAACTGTGATTCACCCTCTGCCAACCGCACACAGACACCGGTGCCTGCAATTCACGGCGCTTCCGAGATCCCGGCGCATCCACCTTGGTTTGTGGCCATGTGTCCTTCGGAAGCCCGACAGGGTATCGCGCGGCACTATTAAGAAACTCAAAACTCGCGAAAGGGCAACGGCATTATACACCGACTCTTAAGAGATTCGTCAAGCGCGAATCTCAGCCGCGATTGCAGGGCATTCTTACCATGAGTAGGTAGTCTTGTGAGGAGTGCCCAGGTACGCTGTTTGTGAGATTGTCACTGGCGTCACAAGGCCTGGTCGTTCGAGCGCAACCAAAAACCGGAACCACCAGGCTCTCGAATGGGAATTCCCCGGCCGGGATGCCATCGCCGCTCGCCTTTGCGTTCCGCTTGCGAGGCCGCTTGACGCTGCATCGTAAAGTGTGGTACATTGGACAAGCTTCGATGCGGGGTGGAGCAGTGGCAGCTCGTCGGGCCCATAACCCGAAGGTCGCAGGTTCAAGTCCTGCCCCCGCTACTCAGAGACCACGACTATTGTCGTGGTCTCTTTTTGTCCATGGATCGCACCGATCGCCCTGGTGAGAGAGGGTGATGTCGAAATCTGGATCGTTTTCACGCTGCTCAACGTGCGCTGGCTGCGCGGCGTTGCATCCTGCCCCGTCGCGGATGCCGACTATCTAGCCCTCGACTCGCGTTCCTGCTCGCGCGCCTGATCCCGTTTGGCGATGGTGGCGCGCTTATCGTAAGCTTTCTTGCCGCGCGCCAGAGCAATCTCAATTTTGGCGCGGCCCTTCTTTAGATACACGCGCGTCGGCACGATGGTCATGCCCTTCTGACGAACAGCATTCCACAGCTCGCGGATTTGCTTCTTGTGCAGCAGAAGGCGCCGTTTTCGTTTCGGATCGTGATTATACCGATTGGCCTGTACGTAAGGCGCGATGTGGGCCTCGATCAACCAGGCGTTCCGGCCATTCTCGACATCCACATAGGCCTCGGCGATGCTGATCTGTCCCGCACGAATGGACTTGATCTCGCTGCCCATCAATGCCAGGCCTGCCTCGAATCTCTCGAGCAGAGAGTATTCGAAACGGGCCTTGCGGTTGGTCGCAACAACTTTCTCTTCTTCGACCATGGCGCCTCATTCTAACATGCGCAAAAAATGTAAATCCCGGCAGTCGACGAGGTGCCATGGTAGGAGCCGGCTAGGGCGCTGAGGGTCTCATCTGAGCGCCCGTGGGGGTGGAGTGGCATCCGTCGGCTGACCGGCTCGCCCCTGCCACGCAATTCCAAGGGTGACACACGGCGGGCTGAGCTTCTGCCATATAATGGCCGCATGTCTTCCCTGAGAGAATACTTCCTGCTTGACCCAGATGTGGTCTTCCTTAATCATGGATCCTTCGGTGCGACGCCGGAACCCGTGTTCCGCGAGTACCAGCGCTGGCAGCGCGAGCTCGAGCGGCAGCCCGTGGAGTTCCTGGGGCGCCGCCACAACGAGCTGATGCGCCAGGCGCGGTCTGCACTGGCGGCGCATTTCCGCGCGGAGCCTGATGACCTTATCTATACCCAAAACGTCACGATCTCTGTCAACATCGTGGCACGCTCGCTGCATCTGGGCCCGGGCGATGAGGTGCTGGCATCAGATCACGAATATGGCGCGTGCGACCGCACCTGGCGGTTCCTTTCAAAGGAGAGCGGATTCAAATACGTGAACCAACCGATTCGTGTGCCTTTAACGTCCGCGTTACAGGCGGCGGAAGATCTCTGGATGGGTGTCACCCCGCGCACCCGCGTGATATTCCTGAGCCACATCACAAGCCCGACGGCGATCACCCTGCCTGTCGATGAAATCTGCAGACGCGCGCGTGCGGCGGGCATACTGACGATCGTCGACGGTGCGCATGCACCGGGACAAATCCCACTTGATCTGCCTGGCATCGGCGCCGACTTCTACGGTGGTAATCTGCACAAATGGCTATGCGCGCCGAAGGGAGCCGGCTTCCTCTATGCACGGCCGGAAGTCCAGCACTTGCTGAAGCCGCTGGTCGTCTCCTGGGGTTATGAGTCTGAGACCCCGAGTGGCTCGACCTTTGTGGATCATCATGAGTGGTGGGGAACGCGCGATATCGCCGCATTCCTGTCAGTCCCGGCGGCGATCGACTTTCAAAGAGATCACGATTGGCCCGGCGTGCGCGCGCAATGCCACTCGCTGCTGGTCGAGGCATTGCGCGGAATCGAGAAGATCACCGGCCTCCCAAGCTTCTATTCTGATGACTCCTGGTACGTTCAGATGGCTGCGGCGCCTCTGCCGCCTCAAACGGATCTCGAAAAGGTGAAATCGCGTCTCTACAATGAGTATCACGTCGAAGCACCGTTGATCGATTGGCACGGCAGCCGGTTGATCCGCGTATCGATACAGGGCTACAACTCTGCAGCCGACATACACCAACTGAACAGGGCGCTCGCTCTCCTGCTTTGACCAATACGGGTCGCGTGAACCACCGAGCGTATAATTTGGCGGTTGAGCTCTCAGGGGGCACACGATCAGGACAATGAAATGGATATCACACTTGCACTAGGGGGCGGTGGGGCAAAGGGCAATGCCCATATTGGCGTCCTGCGCCTGCTGGAACACGAAGGGTATCGTCTGCGCGGCATTGCTGGGACGAGCTTTGGCGGCATCGTGGCGTGCTTCTATGCGGCTGGTTTCTCTCCGGACCAGATTGAGGATATTTTCGCGGGGGTGGATCAATCGCGACTTTATGACCGGGTCAGGGAGGAAAGCTCGTCCTTTCTGGGCCTGACCCGGGTGCATGATTGGCTTACGAACACGCTTGGCGAGCGCACATTTGAGGACTTGAAGATCCCATGCGCGGTCACCTCTGTGGACCTGCGCACATCGCGAGAGATCGTCCTCCAGAAAGGACGGGTGCGCGAGGCCATTCTGTGCACGATCGCCCTCCCGGGGATCTTTCCATCCTTCATGAGCGAGGAACTGGAACTGGTGGACGGAGGTCTGCTCAATCCGGTTCCGGTGGCCGTCGCGCGCTCGCTTGCGCCGTCTCTGCCCGTTGTGGCCGTAACGCTGACGACACCCCTGGGCAGACCGCCGCGCTCAATCCCGATGCCGTTCCTGGATGGCCTGCCCGGTCCGCTTGCCGCGGGCATCAGTAACCTGCGTGTGACGCGCGCCATCGAGACTTTCATGCGTTCCATCGACATTGGAGGCCGCCAGATCGCGGAACTTCGCTTCAAGATCGAGAAGCCAGACGTGGTGATCAGCCCGGCAGTCGAAGACGTCGGCGTTCTGGATCAAGTCGACGTTCACGAAGTAGCAAGGCTTGGAGAAGAGGCGGCGCGGACGAAATTGCCTGAGTTGAAGCAAGCAACCTCGTTTGCAGCTCGCATACGACGCCTGGCAACCGGTACACCAAAATGAAGCGGGACCTGCGTGCCTACGCAAGACAGACCAACGTACGTCTTGGCCTGGGCGCGTTCATTTTGCTGTTTGGCCTGGGCCTTGGACTCATTTACCTGATCTACGGCCCCCGCGCCGCAGTGGTTGGCTTGATATGCCTGCTCGGCGCCCTCGTGCCCATATCGCTGATCTTCTTTGCGTTGTACGGCATAGATTGGATTGTCCAACGTGCGCGTCCCAAATGAGACGCAGCGGGTCGAGTTTGGAGGCTGGACACTGCGCGTGCGCCCTTCGACGGCGCCGCAGGCGCGGCTGCTGCTTCTGCTGCATGGCTGGACTGGCGACGAGAACTCAATGTGGGTTTTTGCGCAGGACTTCCCCGCGGACTTCTGGATCGTAGCTCCGCGGGCCCCGTATGTCACTAAGCCAACTGGCTACTCATGGCGTCCGCTGCAGCCGGACCATCGTGAACCACCCACGCTCAAAGACCTTCGCCCCTCAGCCGAGGCCCTCATTGGATTGGCGGATGCCTATGGCGCCGCAAACCATCTCAATGCAGAGCAGTTTGATATTATCGGCTTCAGTCAGGGCGCGGCGCTGAGCAACACGCTCATGCTGTTGCGACCGGAGCGGATACGCCGCGCGGGCATCCTGGCTGGATTTGTGCCGATCGACGGGGAGGCGCTCGTGACCCAACACCTGCTGGATGGCAAGCCGATTTTCGTAGCTCATGGCTCATCGGATGAGATGGTGAGAATTGAGTACGCTCGCCAGTCGGTTGAATTGTTGCAGCGCGCAGGCGCGAGCGTTACGTTCTGCGAGGATAACGTGGGGCACCGGGTGAGCGCCGGCTGCCTGCACGCCCTCGAGACTTTTTTTGCTTAGTTGACGCTCCCGGCGTTTGCGTGTATCCTTGTTCGAACTTTAATTCCGCTTGTTTGATGTTCCCGCATGCATAAGAATCGACGTCCGTCCCGCCGTGACTTCATCAGGCTGACCAGCCTTGGCGTGGGGGCATTGGCCTTCAGGCCGCCGTGGCTGGAGAGCCAACCAGGCCTGCCGCAATTCCCGGCAGGTGACCGTCTGGGACGGGTCGCAGTCACCCCGAACTTCTATTCGACAGCACTAAAGTCGCAGCCGAACGAAAACGCGCCGAAAATCCGCGATGTGGGCCAGGACGAAGTAGTGGTGTGGCAGCGCGAAGTCATCGGGACCAATGTGTCCGGTCGCACCAATATGCGATGGGTTGAGACACCGGATGGCTTCATGTATGCGGTGGATCTGCAGCCGGTTCGCAATCTACCCAATACGCCCATCACGGCAATTCCGGGCGGGAAAGCTGGCTTTTGGGGTGAGGTCACCGTGCCTTATGTCGATCTGCTGCTACCGCCCGGCGCTTCGCCCATCTCGCCGGGAGTCAAATACACTCTTCAGACAAATCAGCCGCTGCGTCTGTATTATGGCCAGGTGATCTGGATCGATCAGATCGGGGCCGGTGCGGCCGGCTCGGTCTTATACCGGGTTAGCGAGGCACCGGGCCACGGATACGGATATGGTGATGTGTTCTATGCAGAGGGCGCAGCTTTCCATCCTCTGACCGACGCGGATGTGGCGCCGATCAATCCACGTGTGGATCCCAGCACAAAGAAGATCGTCGTCGATGCCA
Organism: Anaerolineae bacterium; assembly: GCA_041480885.1. Classification (GTDB taxonomy): domain Bacteria; phylum Chloroflexota; class Anaerolineae; order Anaerolineales; family Villigracilaceae; genus Fen-1038. The sequence goes on along the minus strand of JBGPAT010000015.1, from coordinate 4,671 downwards.
CGCCGGGTCGCCAGATCCTCTCGTGTTTTGAGGGCAACTCGGAGGTGTACTTCTGCCGTGTATCGACCGGCTACGGTGACACGTTCTCGACGCCCACCGGGGAGCAGTCCCTCAGCTGGAAGATCTTCTCCATTCATATGGCTGCCAATACCGGATCTGACAGCGGATATGACACCATGGCCGTTCCGTGGCCGGTGTTCTTTAACCAGCCCGCAGGTGCAGCCATCCATGGAACATTCTGGCACAACGATTTTGGAGTGAGGCGCTCGCACGGCTGCGTGAATGTCACGCCCGAAGATGCCAAGTGGATATTCCGCTGGACAGCTCCCTTCGTCTCTCTGGATCAGAGCGAATGGCGCGAGGCTGACCCCTCCAAGGTTGGCGGCGGCTACAGCACGGCAGTCACCGTAAACGAAACCAAGGTTACCGGCTAGGCGAGACTGATGGATATATCGCAAGTCACGGTCGGCCTGGCCTTCCTGGCGGGTCTGGCCTCTTTTCTTTCGCCATGCGTATTTTCGCTTGTGCCCGCTTATGTGGGGTACCTCGGCGGACGCGCGGCTGGCGGGGAGGGCGCAGGATCGAACCGACTAATCACTTTCACGCACGGCCTGGCCTTTGTGCTGGGCTTCAGCATCGTCTTCGTCGTCCTGGGTGTGGCCGTTTCAGCGGCGGGAGGCCTGCTCTATGATATACGCACGGTTCTTGCCAAGGCGGGCGGCATCGTCGTGATCATATTTGGCCTGCACATGATCGGCGTATACCGGATACCGTTCCTGGAATATGATGCGCGTATCCATGAGGCGCCGGACCACAGATTGGGATACTTATCATCGGTATTGCTGGGGGTTTTCTTCTCGGCGGGCTGGTCGCCGTGTGTCGGCCCCGTACTTGGGACGATACTAACTCTGGCCATCAATGGTGGGTCGATCGCGCTCGGCGCCAAGCTGTTGAGCGCCTATTCTGTGGGATTGGCTATCCCATTCCTCGTCGCGGCTCTGGGGATCGGCTGGGTGACCGCGACGCTACGCAAGTACGGAAAGGTCATGCACTACGTTGAGATCGCGATGGGGGTCGTTCTGGTTATTGTCGGAGTCCTGCTCTTCGCGGGCGTGTTTGAACTGATTGCCCGGTACGGTTACTACGTCAACTTCGGATTGTGAGCCATGACTGAGACGGCCCTGCTTACTGTTACGCTCTACACGCGCCAGGATTGCAGACTGTGCGACGAGGTCCGCGGTGTTCTCGAGCGTCTGCAGAAGAAATATCCGCACACGCTGGTTGAAGTCGATATCGATTCGGATCCCAAGCTTCAAAAGAGCTACTTTGACCAGATCCCCGTTGTTGAAGTTGGGCCGTACCAGCTCAAAGCACCCATTACACAGCAAGCGCTGGCCACGACCCTCGCGGCGGCACAAGATGCGCTCGGGCAGCCTGGGAAAACGGACGGTGATGCGTATCGGGACCGCGTCCGCAAAGGACAGACCGTCACCGGCAGTGACCGCGCCTACTTCTGGATTTCGAAGCACTACCTGGCCGTGCTGAACCTGCTCATCTTCCTGTACGTCGGGCTCCCGTTCCTGGCCCCCGTGCTGATGAAGCTCAATTCGACTGCGCCGGCGCGTCTCATTTACGCGGCGTACAGCCCGTTGTGCCATCAGTTTGGCTTCCGTTCATTCTTCCTGTTTGGTGAGCAGCCGTACTATCCGCTTAAGGCGGCTGGACTGGCGAACACAAGAACCTTCGAGCAGGTGACAGGCTATGCAGATGTGGCGGATCCGTACAGCATTTCGAGACTATATGCCCGCCAGTTCACGGGCGATCCGACGGTCGGTTACAAGGTGGCCCTGTGCGAACGCGACGTGGCAATCTACGGCGCGATCGTGGTCTTCGGCGTGCTCTACGCACTGACCAAACGTCGGCTGCCGCCGCTGCACTGGATGCTGTGGATACTGATCGGCCTGGGCCCGATCGGCCTGGACGGTTTTTCGCAACTGTTCAGCCAGCTCAACTGGGCGTGGCTGGCTCAGTATCTGCCGTATCGCGAAAGCACGCCTTTTTTGCGGGTGGCTACGGGCTTCCTATTTGGCTTTACGACTGCTTGGTTTGCCTTTCCCAACATCGAAGAGTCTATGAAGGAAACCCGGCAGTTCTTCCTCCAGCGCTTTGCGGTCGCCAAGACCGCGTAACCGTCCCCGCCGTGACGCGTCCGTAGGGCGGTTTTGCGAGATAAACACGAGTGCTGCAATCGCCATCTTCCGCGAGCACAAGCAGTCATCATGTCCTTCGAGCACAACAACGGCATCCGCTACTACAAGTTTGATGTCTTCCCGCAGACCGTGACGCAGGCCGTCTTCACGCGGCGGGGGGGTGTGAGTCCCACGCCCTGGGACTCGCTAAACGTGGGCGGAACCGTGGGGGATGAGGCCACGCGCGTCCTGGAGAACCGCCGGCGTTCCTTTGTGGCGCTTGGGCGATCGTTGGAGTCGCTCTTCGATGTCTGGCAGGTGCATTCCGCCGATGCGGTATTCGCCGACGCACCGCGCCTCCCGGCCGAGGATCACCGCAAGGCTGACATCATTTTCACGGATCGCCCCGAGGTCACACTGTATATGCGCTTTGCAGATTGCGTGCCGATTTTTCTTTATGACCCGATGCACGGTGTGATCGGCCTGGCCCACGCCGGCTGGCTTGGGACCGTGCGCGGCGCGGCCACGTCCGCGGTGCGCGCCATGAGCGAACGCTATGGTTCCAAACCCCCAGATATTCGGGCGGGCATTGGGCCTTCGATCGGTCCGGACCACTACGAAGTTGGCCCGGATGTCATCGCACAGGTGGAGCAGGCATTCGGTCCGTACAGCCGTTCTTTGTTCGACGTGCGACAGAACAGCACATATCTTGATCTGTGGGCGGCAAACCGGCTCCAGTTGGAACAGGCCGGCGTTGTGGAGATCGAGACCGCAAGCCTTTGCACGGCTTGCCATCTTGACGATTGGTTTTCACATCGGGCAGAGCAGGGCAGAACTGGCCGCTTTGGCGCGTTGATCGCTCTGCGGCCTTGACGGATGCGGCGGCGCAGGTCCTCAACCGGCAATCAGTTTGCAGGCTGGCCGCGTGAATCCAGTTTCCGCTGAATGCCCGTACCGCATTGAAGTTGGCGCGACCGGTAGCATTGATCTGATGTCCGAACTAAGCACTTCCATTCAGGCACGTCGTATGAGAGTATTGGACAAGATGGCGGTCTCCGCGCGCAAGAGCGGCCGCCTCATCGAGTCTGTGCGCTTGGTGGTCGTTACGAAGACCCAGTCGCTGGACGTCATCGAGGCGGCGCTGGAGGCAGGCGCCCGCATCCTCGGCGAGAACTACGCTGAGGAGGCGGCTGAGAAAATCGAGGCTCTGCGGGGAAAGTCTCCGGCCGCGGCAGCTGGGAATGGCATCGCGGCAGAATGGCATATGATCGGCCATATACAGAGCCGCAAGGCGGAGCTGGTTGCAGCGTATTTCGCTCTGGTCCACTCCCTGGATAGCCTGAAATTGGCGCAGCGACTCGACCGGGCGGCAGGTGCGCTCAAGCGCGAAATGCCGGTGCTGCTGGAATTCAACGTCGGTGGTGAGGCGAGCAAGCAAGGCTGGCCCGCCTGGGACGAGGGCAACTGGGCGGCGCTCCTACAAGAGATAGAAGCCGTCTCGGCGTTGCCCAATCTGAAAGTTCGCGGCCTGATGACGATGCCGCCTCTATCCACCGATCCCGAAGCGGCACGCCCTTATTTTCGCCGCCTCGGCCGGCTGCGCGATTACCTGGCAAAGCATGAACCTGCGACGAGTCTGGACGAGCTATCGATGGGCACTAGTGCAGACTTCGAAGTGGCGATCGAAGAGGGCGCTACATTGGTGCGGATCGGGCAGGCCATTCTGGGTCCGAGATCCCACGCGGAGGTTTGTTGAGTCTTCTGCTGCTTGCGCAACTGATTAGCCTGACTGCCACGATCCTTTCCATCCTCGTCTTCATCTGGGTGGTGCTCTCCTGGATCATGCCGCCTTATCACCCGCTGCGCGAGGCGCTGGATCGCGTCGTACAGCCAATGCTGATGCCGATTCGGCGCGTGCTGCCCATGGCCGGCCCGGTCGATTTCAGCCCCATGATCCTGATCATCCTGATCGAACTGCTGGCAAGGATCCTGAACAGCATCATCCTTTCAATGTGAGCGTGGAGCATGCCGCCGCCAAAACTCCGCTTCCACGACGGAAAGGCTGCAACCGCACTTGCAGTGCGGGTCACACCGCGTGCCAGCCGCAACGAGATCGTGGATGTGTTGAGCGACGGCACTGTCAAGATCCACCTGGTGGCACCGCCGGTCAACGGACAAGCCAACGACAAGCTGGTGGCCTTCCTGGCTGAGATCCTGAACATCCCGAAATCGCGGATCAAGGTCGTATCCGGTTTCTCAGGGCGTGACAAGTTGATTTCCGTCCTGGACATGGACGCGGCAACCGTGCATCGGCGCATCGCTGCGCATCTCGGCTGAACGGGGCCGTGTCAGCGCATACCGGCCGCTCACCCGGAACATGGAGTGAGCAGCTCTTGTTGTCTTGCTCTGGCTGCGGTCTCATGAGATAATCCCGCAGATTTCCGGCAAGGACGAGGAGGGCAGCGTGTCAAACATTGTGGAT
>JBGPAT010000014.1:0-19144 GCA_041480885.1 Anaerolineae bacterium | reverse complement strand
GTCCCTGCTGAGACCAGGCTTGCGGCAGTCTTAACGAGCGCCATGCCAGCGCGCGGCGACGGAACGGGGACGTCTTCGACCGTGCTCCGCCCGGTTCTGAGATTTTGCAGCAATTGCTTCATCGTGGGATGGTCTCCGCCGGCGGCGAATGGAAATGCGCCTGGAGTACGATTACCTGCTCGTGCGATGGAGAAATCCTTATCCTCAACGTCCAGTTCGCATCAAAAGTATACCCTAGTTGGCATGATATAATCCGCCTCCGTCCGTTCTTCAACAATCAATACGACTCTGGTCTGGAGGCAATCGTGTCCGATCGGCGCGTTCAGAAATTTGCGAAGATTCTGGTGGAACACTCGACCCGGGTGGCACCCGGTGATCGGATCCTGGTTGAGGCCACCACCGCGGCCGAACCCCTGGTCCGTGAACTCTTCGTTCAGATTCTGGAAACGGGTGGGATCCCGCACCTGATGCTGGCGTTCCCGGGCATGATGCCGTTCTGCCAAGATGAGCTTTACCTGACCTATGCCAAGGAAACGCAGTTGGACTTTGTGCCAACTTTCTATAGACTGGCATATGACCAGTTCGAAGGCCGAATACGCGTCAAGTCCGCCACCAACCCTCGCGGCTCCAATAATATTGAGCCGGCCAAGCTGCAGCGACGCAGCAAGGCGCTCGGTTCCCTCACCGAGGCGCAAATGCGCCGAGGCGCGGAGGGCAATTTCAAGTGGGTCACGACGCTGTATCCGACCGACGGCTATGCTCAGGACGCGGGCATGAGTCTCAAGGAATACGAGGACTTCGTTTTCGCCGCCGTCCACGCCCAGGAGGACGATCCTGTCGCTTACTGGAGGACCTCAGGTTCAGAACAACAGAAGGCAATTGATTTTTTGTCCAACAAGACCCAGATGACGCTGCGAGGCCCAAATGTGGACCTGAAGCTGTCGATCAAGGGCCGCAAATTCATGAATTCCATCGGCATCAACAACATGCCGGACGGCGAGATCTTCACCGGTCCGGTAGAGGATTCAGTCCAGGGCTGGGTGAAGTTCACGTACCCGGCAATCTACGAGGGGGCGGCAGTTGAGGGCGCGGAGCTGACCTTTGACAAGGGACGGGTGGAGACCGCCAAGGCCGAGAAAAATCATGCCTATCTCTTGAAGATGCTCGAGTCTGATCAAGGTTCGCGCTATTTGGGCGAGTTTGCAATCGGTACCAACAAGGACATCACGCGCTTCACCGGCAATATCCTTTTTGACGAGAAGATGGGCGGGTCATTCCATATGGCGCTGGGCGCGGGCTATCCCGAGACCGGCTCCAGGAACAAGTCGGCGATCCACTGGGACATGATCTGTGATCTGCGGCGGGATTCTGAGATCCTGGCCGATGGCGAGCCGTTCTACGAGAACGGGAAATTCGTCTTCAAGAAGTAGATGGAAATGGGAGGGGACGGCCTGCCTGAAAGTGCCTCCCCTTTGTCCGGCTCAGTACATCCCGACCGAACGATCGATCTTCCTCGCGTATTCATCGATTCCACCGGCAACGCTAAAGACTCTATTCCAGCCGCGCGACTTGAGCCAGCCGGCGATCTGCGCGCTGCGCACGCCCTGATGGCATAGGACGTACATCTCGGTTGCTGGCGATTTCGCCGCCGGGGGCAAAGCGTCCAGACCTTCATGGGCCAAGCGACTCAAGGGCAACACCTCCAAGCGGATATCCGCCAATCTGGCGAGGTCCAGCTCCCATGTTTCTCGGACGTCAAGCAGGACGAATTGATCCAGCGACCTGAGCTTCTGCGCCAGTTCTTCCACCGTGATCGACGGCACGGTATCTGTAGACATCAGTCGAGGCGCGTCCCAGGGGTTTGTGGATCAAGATCAGCTTCCATAACGAGCGGAACGGCGTGCCTCAAGCGCGCCAGAAGCCGTGATGGACAGGCCGAACATCTTCGGAAGTGATGAATGCTGACTCATCGGTCTCGCGGACAATATGCCTGGCATGCGCCAGATCTTTGCGGAGGACGCTGGCGTTCAGCACCTGGACCGTTCCATCCCGGCCGCGGGCCGAAATCTCGGTAACACCGTAGCCGGCCGTGCGAAGAGCCTTCGCAAGCGCCGACCCGCGGCGGCGGCTGATGATTTGCAATTGGATGTTCCCGACTGCCAAGCGCTCCTCGACCAGCATGCCGAGAACATTGCCGGTGGCGAAACCTGCCGCGTACCCCAAGACCATGAGCGGGTTGTTCAGATTAGAGAGCACGCGCGTGATAGCAATTACGAAAACGGCGGACTGACAAAAGCCGAGCACCCAGGCAATCTGCTTCCGACCGCGTACGACAAAGAGCATGCGCAGGGTATCCAGCGACATGTCCGTAATGCGCAAGACAAAGATGAGAAGCGCGCCCAGCCAGGCGGACGGAGAGGAAAGAAAAGCCAACATGGCTAGCTCAGTGCCGGGATGTACAGCCGCTCCACATATTCTTTGACCATACGCCTTGTGCTGAAATACGGTGTGAGGGTCTTCATGGATGCCTTGATGCGCCTCAGCCAGCCGTGCGAGATCTCCTTGGCGTCGCGCTCGTAGTACAGGGGGATGATCTCGTTTTCCAAGGTGGTGTACAGGCTTTCAGCGTCCTCTTCATCCTGATGCACCAGAGGGTTGGCCTCCCGGTCCGCTCCGATCGCCCATCCGTTCTCTCCATTGAAGCCTTCGCGCCACCAGCCGTCCAGCACGGAAAAATTCAGACCGCCGTTCAGCGACGCTTTCATGCCGGAGGTTCCGCTAGCCTCCATCGGCCGGCGCGGGGTATTCATCCAGACATCCACCCCCTGGACTAGATAGCGCGCCAGATTCATGTCATAGTCTTCGAGAAAAACGAGGCGTCCGCTCATTTCAGCGCGCTTGACCTGGCGATAAACCTGCTGCAGCAGCTCTTTGCCGGCTTCATCTGCAGGATGGGCTTTGCCTGCAAAGATGATCTGGACCGGCTTGTTGGGACGGTTGATGATGTCCAGCAGCCGGTCGATATCGGAGAAGATGAGGCTAGCCCGCTTATAGGTAGCGAAACGGCGCGCAAAGCCCAGCGTCAGCGCATAGGGGTTGATCAGCACACCGGACGAGATGACTTGCACAGGATGGTAGCCGCCATGCGCCCAGCGCTCCCGAACGCGCTCCAGCATGTAGAAGGAGAGCTTCCTCTTGAGATGCAGCCGAACCTGCCACAATTCCTCATCCGGAATCCCGTCCAATTTCGACCATAGGGCGGCATCCTCGAGGCGGTTGTACCAGTCAGGACCCAGATGCAGATCCAGCAGGGCGCGCACCCGGCGGGCCATCCAGTTGGCAGTATGAACGCCGTTGGTCACGTGCCCGATGGGCACTTCGATCTCGGGGCGATCCGGCCAGAGGAACTGCCACATCTGCCGAGCGACCTGTCCGTGCAGCTCGGAGACCGCATTGTGTCCCTTGGAATTGCGCAAGGCCAGAACACCCATGCTGAAGGTTTCACCCGTGGGTTCGCGGCGGCGTGCGACATCAAAGAATGATTCGCGGTCCAATTTTAGCTCCGGCCAAAACGCCGCCATATGCTTGTCGATGAGCCAGAGTGGGAACTCATCATTGCCCGCGGACACGGGCGTGTGGGTAGTGAAGACATTGCTCGCCCGCGTCCTCTGAATCGCCTGCCCGAAGTCGTTGCCGCTCTGGACCAATTCGCGGGCGCGTTCGAGCGTGAGAAAAGCAGCATGTCCCTCATTCATGTGCCAAACTGAGGGGTTGTAGCCCAGCGCCCGCAGAGCCCTTACGCCGCCGATGCCAAGCAGCATCTCCTGCATGACTCGGTAGTCCAGATCAGCCCAATATAGACGCGCCGTCAGGTTCTTATCGGCGGGCGCATTCGTAGCAACGTCGGAATCGAGCAGGTAGAGGGGAATACGACCGACGCGGACTTCCCAGATCTGTACAGAAACGGTGCGGTCGGGAAACTCCACTTCGATCGTCAGGCGCTCCCCGTTATCCATTTTCACTGGCAGGACAGGCAGGTCTGCGAAGTTCAACAACCTATTGATTGATTCCTGCCAGCCATCCTCCGTGATGCGCTGTGTGAAGTAGCCCTCGGCATACATCAGTCCGATGCCGACCAGTGGCAGACCGAGATCGCTGGCTTCCTTGAGGTGATCACCGGCCAGCACACCCAGGCCGCCCGAGTAGATCGGAAGGGTCTCATGTAGGCCGTACTCCATGGAGAAATAGGCAACCGGGCGATTGTTCAGCTCGGGATGGGCACGTTTTGCCCAGAGATTGCCCTGGGCAAAATACGAATCAAAGCTCGCAAAGATGCCGTCATAGAGACGGAGATACTCTGGATCGCGCGCTGCTTGGTTCAGGCGCGTCCGCTTGATCTCGCGCAGGAACCGGATTGGATTGTGACCCAGCCTCTCCCACAAGTTGTAGTCGAGACGGCCCAGAACGCGCGCCGCCTCGGGATGCCACGTCCACCATAAGTTGTAGGCAAGTTCGCTGAGCCGCTTCAAGCGCTTTGGTAATAGAGTTGATTCGGGAAATTCTGCACGGAAGAGGTCCACGGCCGCCGAATCATACCATACGGTATTGAGGCGAAACACAGCCGGCGACCTGCCGCCCGCGCTGCGCGCGCCGGGCACGCACATGACACGCCAACCGCATTGATATACAATCAACATATGCGCGCGGTCCAGCTGTTTGTGACCTGCCTGGTGGACACTTTCTTCCCTGAGATCGGCGAGGCGATGCTCAGCGTACTGCGCAGCGCCGGCACGGATGTGAGATTTCCCGAGGGGCAGACCTGCTGCGGGCAGCCGCTATTCAACGCTGGGCTGCGGGCCGGGGCGCGCCGAATCGCAGAGCATACGATCCGGGTCTTCGAGCAGGCCGAAGGCGACGTAGTGCTGCCGTCCGGTTCATGTACCCACATGCTTCGTCACAACTACGAGGAGTTGTTCGCCGACGATCCCGCATGGCGCGATCGCGCAGGCGCACTGGCAGCGCGCACATACGAATTCACCGAGTACCTCGTCGACGTGTTGGGGATCAGTGACTGCAATGCCCATTGGGATGGGCCGCTCGCCTACCACCCCACGTGCCATCTGCATCGCGGTCTCAGCATCGACCGGCAGCCGCGCACTTTGCTGGCGAACGTGCGCGACGCCGAGATCCGCGAATTGCCGGAGGCCGAGGATTGCTGCGGATTCGGCGGCATTTTTTCCGTGGAGCATCCAGAGCTTTCGGCCGAAATGCTAAGAAGGAAGATCGCCAATCTCGAAGCCACGAGGTCACCCACGCTCATGGTGTGCGATGCCGGCTGCCTGATGCACATCCAAGGAGGCCTGCATCGCAACAGAATGCAACAGAAAGTGATGCACATCGCGCAAGTACTAGCGCAGGCCTGATCTCTATGAGGCGAGCACCGAGTTGGCCACGCTTGTGGAGCGCCTGGCGCTACAATACTTTGCAGCAGCCTCCGGGAATTGGCTAGGCCGCTAGAATGACTGCAGAATTGTTCAGGAACCACATCCGGCTATCCATCGCTGATACGACGCTGCAGGCCGCGTTGGATGCAAACGCGGAACGGCGCGGCCGAGGTCGAGCGGCTGCATTCGCGTCGCTGCCCGATTGGCGAGAACGGCGCCAACGGGCCCACGCGGTTCGCGCACAAGTGATATCGCACCTGGACGAGTTCCTCGCCGCATTTTCGGCGAAGGTCGTGGAAAACGGCATGACCGTGCATCGTGCGAAGGATGCTGCGCAGGCCGTTCAGCTCGTGCTCCAGATCGCCCAGGCGTCGCCACACCTAGCACTCAAGCGCTCTGAGGAATCCCAAGGAGCCGCCAACAAGCTATTTGCGAAATCGAAGTCGATGGTCTCCGAGGAAATCGAGTTGAACCGCGCCCTTGAGGCTCGCGGCCATCGCGTCGTGGAGACCGACCTGGGTGAATACATCGTGCAGCTGCGCGGCGAGAAACCGGCGCACATTATCACACCCGCCGTGCATCTGCAGCGCCGACAAGTTGGAGAGCTCTTTCAGAGCAAGTTGGGAGTCCCCTACACAGACGATATTCCGACACTCACCGCGGCCGCGCGCAAGGTCTTGCGTGAAGTGTTCCTCACTGCCGACGTCGGCATCTCGGGCGTCAACTTTGGCGTAGCAGAGACAGGCACCATCTGCATTGTGACCAACGAAGGAAATGGCCGGATGGTCACGACCGTTCCGCCGCTGCACATCGCGCTGATGGGAATGGAGCGAATCGTCCCGACGCTGGATGACTTGGCCTTGATGCTATCTCTCCTGCCGCGCTCTGCGACCGGCCAGAAGCTGAGCGTCTATACGCAATTGATCCACTCACCTCGACGACCTGCCGAAACAGATGGCGCTTCCGAGCGGCACCTCATTATTGTGGATAACGGCCGTTCACGCCTCAGAGACTCCCGGCTGCAGGAGGCCCTGTACTGTATCCGCTGCGGCGCCTGCCTAAATGCCTGCCCAGTCTTCCGTGAGATCGGCGGTCACGCCTACGTGGGATCGGATGGCTCCCTGGCGCCGTATCCGGGACCGATCGGCTCCGTCGTATCGCCCGGCCTGCTGGGCCTGCCCAACTTCGGACAGCTGGCGCAGGCTTCCTCGCTGTGCGGGGCCTGCCAGGACGCGTGCCCGGTCGGCATCGATCTGCCCCGACTGCTGACAAGGGTGCGAGCCGGAGATCCTGATCGGGCTCCGCAGCAGGAAGGCACAGCGCTTTCATTCGTGAGTCGCATAGGACTGCAGGCTTATGGCGCCATCGCTTCATCGACGCGGCTTTTTGCTGCGGCGCAGCGGCTCGGCGGCATAGGAGCCAGGGCCGTATCGCCGTTTGCCAAGTGGATGTGGCTGCCGGCTGTCACAGGTTGGGGGTACAGCAAAGACTTCCCGCGGCCGGCGCTGAAAGCTTTTCGGGCACGACCGCGCGACGGGGATGCATCGGTCGGGCCGCACCCCGATATGCATGACGATGCAATCAAGCCATGGACCAGGATTGTGAACCCGCATGCTGGCACAGCCTCCACGGCGCTTGAGCGTGCCGCGGCCGCTCCCGAGTCTGTGATCGCGGCGAGTCCCGTGGATAGATTTGTCCATGAGCTTGAGCTCTTAGGCGGACACGCCTATCGCACGGAGTCAGCTGACCTAACTCAACGGGTGCTGGGCCTGCTCCACGAGCGCCGCATCGACGCAACGCTGGCATGGGATGATGTTCCCGAGATCAACAAAGCGCAATTCAAGGCGGGGGGCGTGAAGCTGGTTCACGCCGCGGATCCTGCATTGCGAGCGGGCCTGACAGGCGCGGCACTGGCAATCGCTGAAACGGGCACGCTTGTCCTCACATCTGGCAAGGGCAGGCCGTTGAGCACATCCTTGCTCCCCGAGATCCACGTGGTGATCCTCAGGGCTTCACAGATAGTCTGGTCGCTGGAGGAGGCCTTGCAGACCAAGGAAGTTCGCGAGGCATCAGCGGTCGTTCTGGTGTCTGGACCGTCGAGGACGGCCGACATTGAGATGACCCTGACCATCGGTGTGCACGGGCCGAGGGAACTCGTGGCCTACATAGTAGAATAGCGACGCTAGCGCCCAGTTATTCACTGCAGGCCAGCGGCCGCACGCCGCCACGAACGGATAGCATGCCCGCCCCATCCAAGAAGTTCTTCCTCACGTATCTCGGAGCTCTTTCGATTCTGGGAATCATCGTCGTCTACTTTGCGACCTCCCGGATGGGACCTGGCGTTTCCACGGATTCTGCTATGATCTTGGCCACCGCCGAGAACTTGGCCCGCGGCCGGGGCTTGGTGGACTACAGGGGGCTGGAATTGACCCAATTTCCGCCACTGTATTCGGTGATCCTCGCTGCTGGCAGCCTGATCTTCAGGCAAGATGTTTTCATCATGGGCTGGATCCTGAATACCTTGGTTTTTGGCGCGCTGATTTGGGTGAGCGGTCTCTATTTCTATGACGCATTTCAGGATCAGCCAATACTCGCGTATTTCGGCGCCTTCATCATATTCAGCTCAGCATCCGTGATCGAGATCTCTTCCAATATTGCTTCGGATACGCCTTTCATGCTGATCGTGCTGCTTTTCCTGACCAGTGTTTCGGCCTATCTCAGGACCGGAGCCATGAAACACCTGATCATGGCAGCGGCGCTCACGATCCTGGGATGCTTTCAGAGATACGCCGGTCTTTCGATGCCGCTCACCGGTGGTCTGATTCTGGCACTTGAGAACAGGCATGGTCGTGGCGAGCGTATTCTGAGAGCGCTGGCTTTCACGGTGGTGACAGGAGCCCCGATCGTGTTGTGGGGGTTCCTGCATAACGCCCCGGCGAATGGGACAGTCTTTGGTTCGAGATTGCCATCGATTGCCGACCTCAATCTGATCACAGGCCTGGAAAAGGTGTTGTACTGGTTCATCCCGTACCGTGTCATTTCCGCGGTGGGTGCGCTCCCGCTGGCTGCGATCCTGGTGTGCGCACTTGTCATTGCCGTGCTGGCGAGCGGCGCGCGCCCATTGTTGCTGCAAATCGGAAGCCCACAAGTACTCGCGAGCATGGCGTTCGTACTGGTGTACGGCGCCGTCTTGGTGTTTGACATCAGCTACTACGAGCTCAAGGGTTTGATGACTGACCGGGTCCATATCATCGCTCTGCCAGCGCTGCTGATGATTCTGCTGTCTGTCGGCGGGCACTTGTTGCTCGCTGCGAAACGGAAGTTTGGGAGCACGCCGATCAACGCCGCGGCGATCGTCTTGTTTCTGCTCTGGTCGAGCTATCCGATCAGCAAGAGCTCGGAATACGTGAGCAAGTCGATGGCCCAAGGCGACATCAGTCCCTACAATTCCATCAACAAATCAGGCATCAGGGACTCGCCGCTGGCCAGGTACCTGAGAAACCTGGAACTCGATGGCAGGAAGGTTTACAGCAACGGAGGGGATACGGCCTGGTTCCTCCTGCGAACCCGGGTCAACCCACTTCCGGTGCTGGAGGCGACCGACAGGCAGACCGAGTTGGCAACCAGCTATAAGGGATGGCCCGGCCCCGGCAATGGAGGCTACATAGTTTGGATCAACGCGGAGGCCTACAAGCCGCACTTTGCCACTCCAGCGGAGCTAAGTGCCATCGCGGATATGAGTATGCTCTATGGCGACGAAACCGCAGCAGTCTATTACGTGCAGGCACGCTAGATTCGGACCGCATGCAGAGGCACATCGGACGCATGGCCGGTGCCCCAGCTCCACATACCGATAGGCCGCGGAGAATCGTCTCAACACCGTGTGCACTGATGCTCGAATTGACGGCATGCGCGCCCGATGATACAATCTCGCCCGCTCACGCCATGGTGTGCGAGCCCCCATCGTCTAGGGGCCCAGGACGAAGCCCTCTCAAGGCTTAAACTGGAGTTCGAATCTCCATGGGGGCACAGGCCCAAAGCCCTGCAACAGCAGGGCTTTGTTTTTGAGGAACACGCATGCAGCCAGCATCCAAAAACGCGTCGCGCGGATATCTGATCGGACTGTGCGCCACGCTGCTCTTGTCGTTCACGGGCATCCTGATCAGCTTTCTAGACAGGACCTACGCCGTGCCGTCGCTGGTGCTCGCGTTCTGGCGCGATTGCTTCGTGGCCTTGGGACTGGCCGGGTTTTTTGCCATATTCAGCCGCGGGCGCTTCCGGCTCAATTCCCCGCAGCGGGGTTTTTTTGTCCTGTACGGGCTGAGCCTGGCACTATTCAATTCGATGTGGACATTCTCGGTGCAGTTCAACGGCGCCGCCGTCGCGACGGTGCTGGCGTACAGTTCGCCTGCCATCACGGCCTTGCTGGCACACTACGTCCTCAGCGAGCAGATCAATTCCGTCAAAGTAGTCTCCATCATCTTGAGCCTGCTGGGCACGGTGCTGGTTTCGGGCGCTCTCAGTGCCTCCGCGTGGACCGTAAATGCTGCGGGGATCGTGTTCGGTCTGCTCACGGGGTTCTTTTTTGCTTGCTACAACATAGTGGGCAAGACCTCTTCCAACAAGTCGATCGATCCGTGGACGACCATGCTATACGGCTTCAGCAGTGCGATCGTCTTTCTTTTCCTCTTCAACGTCGGGGTGAACCTTCTCGGAGGCGGAGCGCTGCTCGACTATTTCCTCTGGCTGGGGAGCTCAATGAGCGGCTGGGGCATCTTGTTTGTACTGGCCATCGGTCCGACCGTCGGAGGCTTTGGCCTGTATCTCGTCAGTCTCGGGTACCTCTCGGCGACCGTTGCCAACTTGATCGGCGCGCTCGAGCCGGCCTTCACAGCGATGTGGGCATACTTGCTTTTCCAAGAGCAGCTGACTGTTGTCCAGGTGCTCGGCAGTCTGCTCATATTCGCGAGTGTGATCCTTCTGCGCTTCGGCGCGACTGACAGGACCGCCGTTCTGGTAACTTGAACGCGGGCAGGCGGTCAGGAACACGCAGGGACAGCTTTACAGGGAGACGACAAGTCATGGAAAGATCATACAGGTTCTTTGACATCATCATGGCCCTGTTCGTCACGGTGCTGATCGTGAGCAACGTGGCCTCCTCCGCCAAGATCGTCGACCTGCACATCAGCGTGTTCGGGGTCAAACTGGCGTTTGATGCGGGCACTATCCTGTTCCCCGTGAGCTACATCTTTGGGGACATTCTCACCGAAGTCTACGGGTACCGCCGCTCGCGCCGCGTAATCTGGACGGGCTTCTTTTGCCTCGGCGTGAGCTCGATCGTGCTGTTCCTTGTCGGCCGAATGCCGGGCGAAGCAACCTGGCAGCACTACGCCGGCGATGCAGCCTATGCGGCCATCCTGGGCGGCATGAGCACGGGCGGGATCGTGCTGGGAAGTCTGTCAGGGTACTGGAGCGGCGAGTTCACCAACTCATTTGTCCTGGCAAAGATGAAAGTGATCACACGTGGGCGTTGGTTATGGACCCGCACCATAGGCAGCACAATCTTCGGCGAGCTGGTCGATACATGCGTGTTCGTGACTGTTGCGTCACTCGTCCGGGTCTTCCCATGGAGCCTGTTCGTGACCCTGACGCTCACCAACTACCTGTTCAAGGTTGGGGTCGAGGCGCTGATGACACCCCTCACTTACCTGGTGGTCGGTGCGCTTAAGAGGGCGGAGGCTGAGGATTACTTCGATCGCAATACCGACTTCAATCCGTTCATCGTCTGATTATGCAGGCCCGAATCCGGAAGCCAAGATTGCTCGGCTCCTCACGTAGCCTCCCTAGTCGCGGCCTCCGAGGCAGTTGTACAGGACACTACCCGGCGTCATGAAGTCCTGACGATCATTCACGTAATGGTACTGATCCAATTCCGCCTGCATGCTCTTCAGGGCTCTGTCTGCGATCCACCGCGACAGCGTGATTGACTGCCAATCCTGAGGCGGGCGGCCGGTTGCGGTCTCCAGTCGGCAGAATAACACGGCGCCGACCGCATCTCGAGTCAGACCCGGAGTGTTCCGGTTCTGGAAGATATCGGCTAGCTCCGGCACCGAATCGGACGATAAGGAAACCAGGTAGGGCAGGTCCAATCCCGCTCCCTGCGCGGCGCGGCCGATATTCTGGCGGGCAATGAATCCATCCACATTTAGCGCACTCATGGAGAGCGCAAAGCCCAGGCCCGCAATGAGCGCCGCAAGTGCAAAGGTACGCTCGCGGTGCAGAACTTCCAAAACCACAACTGCCACCAGCAGAAGGCCAATCCAGATCAGGAGGACATGCGCGTAGGTTCGGAGGCGCGAGAATCCATACGCGAATTCATACAAGATGAGACGCTGGTAGGCGGAGACAAGCATCACCATCACCAATGCCACGAACAATGAGCAAAGCGCGGAAAAGCTGCTGCGCTGTGCCCGATCCTCCCGCACGGTGATAGCCCCCAGGACCAATATCATGACAAGACTGAAGACGGCTGTGGCAGTCAGCTCGCCGAATCCGCGCCGGGCATATTCCGAGTAGGTGTAGCCTTCAACCGCGATGTTGGCCCGTCCGCCAAAGAAGTAGCGGAACTGCACAATTCCGAAGGCGGCGAAGAGGACGATGACACTGCCCAGCACAATCGCGGCCTCGACAAAACCGAGAAACTGAAGACGGTTGCGCGGGTCCCCGGCTGCAGGTCTTTCATCATCGCTCTGTGTGGCGGCATGCAGAAAGGCGCCGGTCAGGGCGTAGGCGGCCGCTAGGATGTAGATAAGGCGGAAAACGTACTCAGGCAGGTTCTCTAACCGGAGGAGCCTGACAAAGGCTTGCAGTTCACTGCCAAAGACGAGGTCCGCGGACGAAAGCAGGGCACTGAAGATCACCAGTATGGGAATAGCGATCAGGATGCCGCGCAGCACGGGCCACAGATTCAAGCCGGGGATTGGTGACTCGCCCCCCTGCCGCCGCCGGCGCTCGGCGGCGTACGCAAGCGGCCGCGTAAGCATGCTCCCGCCCAGCTTCAGCAGGCCTAGAAAATAGTCAAGAAGACTGAAGGACCACCAACGCCCGCTCAGAAAGGTGACTGCCAGGACGGCCATCAGAAAAAGGGTGAAGACGAGGCTCAGGGCCGACGTCAGCGGCTCGACGCGGACAAATGTGATCACCGCGAAGAGCAGGATGAGAGGAACTAGCCACAGTGCCCCGCGAGCGATGCGGCGGCCACTCAGACCGAGAACAAGCAGACCGCCAGCCAGGCACAGCGCCGCATACATGGCAAAATTGATACCAATTCCGTGCTTCCAGAATAGAAAGTCGAGCAGCCAGCCCAGGAACAGGGCAACGATCCAAAGCGGGCTTGAGCGTTCCTTCAACGGTCACCTCCTTGGTGAAGAAGCGGACAGAATAGCAGGCCAGCACTTGCGAAGGCTCTCAAAGACTATCATCTAGTGCCTGAGCTTCTACTTGGCTATGGACATACGCCTAATCCCCCCATTGACATCCAATTCAAGCTATGTAATACTCTGGTGATCTTCGGGGGGATCACATCCAATCGCTATCCTAATGAAAGGAGGAGGTGATGTCCAACATGGATAGTAGCATCAAACTTAGCGCTGTGGCATCCCTCCTCAAGTAATTTAGGAAGCCACAGCGCCCACGAATGCCGTCCTGAGCGACGGCATTCTGGTTTAATGGGGTATCGGTAGGCGGGCTCCATCGGCCGTCGGACGAAACGGCCTGGCGCCCCCAAAGCGTGAGCGAGCGGTCTGGGGGAATTCTTGCATTTCCAAAACATTGCCCATATAATGATAAGCTTGATGCAACCACAACATTCATCACTATTGCGCAGGCTCGTCCGTTGGACTTTGCCGCTTGCGGCGCTTGTCGCCCTGGCCGGATGGATCTACATTGCCCCTCCCGGCTTGATGGGCAAGCTTGACGCAATTGGCTACGCGGTCTGTCATCGCCTTGACTCTCACTCCTTGCATGCCGGCAGCGTGCAGCTGCCACTATGTGCGCGCTGCACCGGCGAGTTCAATGCCGCCGCGATCGCGCTTGTCTTTCAGGGCTTCGTCAGCCCGAGGAAGAGTCAGCTTCCACGGCGCGGGATACTCGCGGCGCTCGCCATATTTTTCTTGGCCTTCGCAATCGATGGCTCGAATTCCTACCTGGCACTCATGAAATCGGTCTATGCCGGGCCGCTAGGCAATATCCCAAACCTGTACGTTACAAACAATACCACCCGGGTCTTCACCGGCAGCGGGATGGGATTGGCAATGGCGGCCATTCTGTATCCGCTGTATAACCAGAGCTTATGGCGCGCACCCCGGGAACTGCGCGCCCTCGAATGGCCTCAACTGGGTGCTCTGGCTGGAATCGTGCTGCTCTTCGACGTTGCCATGCTGAGCGGGAATGTTTTCGTCCTATACCCCGTTGCCGTTCTGAGCACGTTGGGCGTGCTCGCCCTGCTGACCATCGTCTTCAGCATCGTTTGGATCATGATCATGAGACAGGACAACGTCTTTGAGCACGTGCGCCAGCTTTGGATGCCCATCCTGGCAGGTGTTACCCTGGCGCTGCTGCTCATTATCGGTATCGATCTGTTCCGTTTGAATCTCACACACACCTGGGGGGGCTTCCCCGGGCTACAAGGATAGGAGACGGTCATGGATGTATTGCTTGGCGTCTTTTCGGCCTTTGGCCTGTCGGCGAGCGCCGGATTGAACGCCTATATTCCGCTGCTGGTGGTCGGCGTCCTGGCGCACTACACCGATCTCATAAAGCTCACCCCACCGTGGGATACACTTGCCAACCCGTGGATCCTCATCATGCTGGGCATTCTCCTGATCATCGAGATGCTGGCTGACAAGCTGCCGGCCGTGAATCACATCAACGACCTGATTCAAACCTTCGTGCGGCCGGTTGCCGGCGCGATCGCCTTTGCAGCGAGTACGAACGTTGTGCACGGCATTAATCCCCTGCTGGCCCTGGCTTGCGGCCTGCTGGTCGCCGGCAGTATCCACCTGGTCAAGTCAGCGGCGGTACGCCCTGCGGTCACGGTGGCAACCGGCGGAGCCGGGAATATCCCCGTCAGCATTGCCGAAGATGCCACGTCGACCTTGGTGTCTCTCATGTCGGTTCTGGTGCCGATTGCGGTCGCCGTCGTGGTGGCAGTGCTGATCATCGTTCTGCTCTGGTGGTGGGCGCGCCGGACGAGCAATGCTGCGTCCACCTGAAAACGCTGCGGTTAGCCCCGTGTCGCCCGAGCATTGGGTGCAAAGTTCCAGACACAATGCACCTCACCCAAGCCAGAGCAAACACCGCAGACCACCCGATTTTTCATAACACCAAAAGGAGAAGAGACCATGAACCAAGGAATGCCATCCGACCCATCCACGCTGCCTGAGCCGCCGAAAAGGAGCAATACCGGCATCATCGTCGCGGTGATTGTCATTGCCGTCCTCTGCTTGTGCTGCGCGGTGGCTGCAGTTGCGTACTATCTGTATCAGAACGGCGACCAAATTTTTGGCACCGGAATGCTGATCCGGCAGATACTCTAGGACTACCCGTCTACTCGGTTGTGACGGCCTCCGTTCAACGCGGAGGCCGTTGTGTCTCAAAAGCCTTCTGCAATTCGCGCAAAGCTGTCATGGCCCGATGGCGATCGCGAGCCTCAAGCGGCAGCACGCGGAATTCTTCCTGATCCAGCACCGTCTGCTTTCCATCGGCTGAAACCCAAAGATCCAAGGCCAGGTCTACATACGACACTGACCGATCCGCCAGCACCGCCGGACGACCGATGTTGCAATACCAGCCCTTCAAAGTGCCTTCGTCACGGTCATAGATCTCAAAAAGGTTGTACCAGCGGTCCGCGTAAAAGGTCTCCACGAAGCGGTCGCCTGCCTTCAGCACAACGTCCGCGACCGGCGTGTCAGGCCTATCGAAGAATGCCTCCAGGGTGACAGCTTGCTCGTCGGCCCGCAAGGCGCGGCCCTCGTATTGCCACGTGACTTTCCCTGCCAGATCGAGCTTTAGAACCTGGACTCGAGACGTGGTAGACATTCAGGATCCCGGAGCTTCAGAATCGGAACGCCGCCCTAAACATTCCATCCGGACGCGGATCGTGATGCCTTTGCCAACGTGTGGGGCCTGGGCAAGATAGAAGTACAGACCATTCGAGAGTGTGATCTTGAATTCGTCCTGTTCGAAAACCCGGTCCCGCACGATGCCTTTGAACAGCGTCCCTTGCGCCACTGCTTTAGGCCGTACCAGCAAATTGATCTCATCCCCGACGTGATGCTGGTGCGCGCAGTGCACCACGAAAATCCCACAGCGCGTCTTCATCCGGGCCCGTGTATCGAGCACCGTTGCGGGCAGGATGTTGCCAAGACCGAGGAACCCAGCCGCCCAAGTCGAGCCGGGCCGCGCCCACACGTGGTGGGGCTCACCGGCGCGCACGATCCGGCCCTCGTGAAGCAGCAAAATGCGATGGGCGATCCCGAAGGCCTCCTCCTGATCATGCGTGACGTAGATCGAGGGAATCCCGGTACGATGGAGGATGAGACGCAACTGACCGATCAACTCCTCGCGCAGCGCCCGATCCAGCGCGCCGAGCGGCTCATCGAACATGAGCAGCCGGGGCCGCGGCGCCAATGCGCGCGCCAACGCCACGCGCTGCTGCTCCCCGCCGGAGAGAGCCGTCACATCGCGATGCTCAAATCCCGAAAGGTTGACCAACTCCAAGACCTCCGCGAGCCGGCTTGTCCTGTCATCATCGGGCCAGCCCTTCATTTTGAGGCCGAAGCTGACATTGTCTGCCACATCCATGTGAGGAAACAGGGCATAGTCTTGAAACACCAAGCCGAAATCCCTAAGATGCGGGGGTGTGCCTGCCAGATCTCTCCCCTGCCAAAGTACTTGCCCGCGCTCAGCCGTTTCCAACCCGGCAATAATCCGCAGCAGCGTGGATTTTCCACTGCCGGATGGCCCAAGCAGGCATATCGTTTGGCGTGGCTCCAGAGTGAACGAGATACCCATGAGCAGGGGCTGCCCCTCATAGCTTTTGTGAATATCCCGCACTTCAAGCATCAGAATTCAGCCACTCCGGGCAGGCGCAATTTCTCAATGACCAGCATCCCCGCTGCCGTCAACGCCATGAGAAGCGTGGCCATGGCCATCGCCTGACCGTAGTTCAATCCACCCGGTTGAGACAGGAAACGATAGATGGCGATCGGGATCGTCGGATACTCCGGTCGCGAGAGCAGCGACGTGGCACCAAACTCTCCAAGCGAAATCGTGAAAGCAAAACTGCCGGCTGAGAGAGTTGCCCGGCGCAGAATGGGCCAATCCACAGCCAGCCACGAGCGGAACGGAGAGGCGCCCAGCGATGCGGCGGCCTGGCGCAGACGATCCGGTATGGACGCCAACGCGGGCTGAAGCGTCCGAATCACGAACGGCAGTGCCACGAGCGTGTGGGCCAACGGCACCATCCACGGGAAGCTGAGCCAGCGGCCGAAAGTCACAATGAACCCCAAGCCCAGCGTCACTGCCGAGGCGCCAAGCGGCAGGATGAGAATCGGGTCAAGGATCCTCTCCATACGACCGGGTTTTGTCAGAGCGGAAGCAGCGGGGAGGCCCAACGAGAGGGAGAGCAGGACTGTGGCGCACGCGTATCCGAGGGAGTTGGTCGCAGCCTGGATGGGCGGGACATAGAAAACCGAGTCCCGACGGTTGATGAATAGCTCCGTGAAGTAGTCGGTTGTGAAGCCGGTTTGGATCTGCCCACGCTGGCCGCGGTCCGCATCCAGGCGCGACACCGACCGGAGCGGGAGCGAGAGCATTGGCAGGATCAGCAGAAGACAGAGGACGAAGATCATCACGGCAACAAATGCCTTCTCGCGAACCGTCGTTGATTTGCGGAGGTTGAACTCCGCCGAACGTGGAGCCGTTTGAACCAGCGTGCGGCCAGCCGTGCGCGTGTAAAGGATGGAAAAGGCGATCGTGCACAACAACTGCAGCAATGCCAATAGCGAGGCGAGGGGCAGGTTGAGCAATTGCAATGCCTGAATGTAAATCTGCACTTCGAGCGTGGCGAATGACGGCCCTCCGAGGAGCAGGATGACGCCGAAACTTGTGAAGTCGAACAGGAAGACCAGCAGAGAAGCCGCCAACAAAGACGGGCGCAGCAACGGCAGCACAATATTCCACCAGACCCGCGGCGGATCTGCCCCCAGCGAACGGGCAGCCTGCTGCAACTTCGGATCAAGGTTGGACAGCGCAGTGCCGACGATCCGAATTACTATGGTCGTATTGTAGAACACGTGCGCCAGGAGTATGGCGCCGAGTGTTCCAACGAACGTGATCGGCGGGACGCTTAGTCCCAATGAATGCATCGCGATCAAGTTGAGCCAGCCGCGCGGTCCCAGCAGCGCGTTGAAGCCAGCCGCTACAACCACGGTAGGCAGCATGAACGGGACAGCGGTCAAAGCGCGCAGCAGTGATTTGCCCGGGAAGTTGTAGTGTGCAAACAGAATCGCCGCGGGCAGGCCGATCCCAAGGGTCAGCAGCGTGGATAGGACGGCTTGATAGAAGGTGAAGAACAGGCTCTGAACGGCAGGCTCAAGATTGGGAGCCGTAAGCGTATCCAGACTGAAGCTGTAGCCCAGGATACGGAAAAACGGCAGGAAGAAAAAAACTGCCAGAAAGCTGAGAGGCAGGAGCCAAAGGGCGAGCCTCTGCAGCCGCCAAGCCGCGCCGCGGCGGCCGGGAGGCGGTTGCTCGAAGTTCCCTTGGGGCGTTCGAAAGGGCACAGCGTTGTGAAGACTCAATGCAGGACCGCTGCCGTCCAAGCCTGGATCCATGCATCCCGGTTCCTGGCAATGTCATCCGGTGACAGTGTGGCGGGTTGCGAAGGGACCTGTGCATATTTGGTGTAGGCATCCGGCAAGGTAATCCCTGTCAGGACGGGGTACACAAACATCTGTCCGGGCATATCAGCCTGGAATTGAGCACCCAACATGAAGTCCACAAACTTGCGCGCGAGGGCCTCGTGCCGCGTTCCCTTAAGAATGCCAACGAATTCGATCTGGCGGAAGCAGGTGTCGGGTCCGACAATGGAGGCGGTGGGCGAATCCTGAAGCGGGGTTGACGCCAACATCACTTCGGCGGCGGGGCTGGTCCCGTACGATAAGACCAACGGCTGCGGGCCTTTGCCGGATGAACCGCTGAAGTTTGTATAGTATGCGGTCTCCCAACCGTCCACCACCACGAGACCGTCCTGCCGCAAAATCTTCCAGTACCCGATGTAGCCAGGATCTCCAAAGTGTTTGATCGTAGCGAGCAGGAAGACCAAGCCGGGTGATGAGGTGGCAGGATTCTCCGTCACGAGCAAGCCCTTGTATTCCGGCTTTGTGAGGTCCTCCAGGGTTTGCGGAACGGCCAAACTATGGGCGGCAAAATATGATTTGTCATAGTTGATGCAGACGTCGCCGTAGTCTATCGGCA
This sequence comes from Anaerolineae bacterium, assembly GCA_041480885.1. Lineage (GTDB taxonomy): Bacteria > Chloroflexota > Anaerolineae > Anaerolineales > Villigracilaceae > Fen-1038. The sequence continues at coordinate 161 of JBGPAT010000014.1, read as the reverse complement.
GAGCGCGGTGTGTCGCGTCGAGTTGGAACTGCGCAGGGACATTCTTGAGCTCAGGCGAATCGTAAGGTTCATAGATGTCCGCGCCCAAAGCGCGCGACAGGAAGGTGTTATCGACGCCGTAGAAGACGTCCGCCAGCGGTGCGCTCTTCGAGAGGATTGCC